>NZ_JBMKIA010000001.1:478422-578487 GCF_049238215.1 Enterobacter cloacae complex sp. IR5441 | reverse complement strand
TCGATATTCATATCACTTCGAAAGCAATATGAAGTAATAGATGGTGCATCCGGGAGGATTCGAACCTCCGACCGCTCGGTTCGTAGCCGAGTACTCTATCCAGCTGAGCTACGGATGCAAAATGGCGGTGAGGCGGGGATTCGAACCCCGGATGCAGCTTTTGACCGCATACTCCCTTAGCAGGGGAGCGCCTTCAGCCTCTCGGCCACCTCACCACACAACGCCTCTTTCGAGTGCTTCGAGCAACTCGTTAAGAGCTTCTCGTCGCTGCGTGGCGCATATATTACTTTCTGGGACTTATAAGTCAAACAATTTTCCACATGCTTTTTTCGTTTGCACAATTCGCACGCAATTCGCATGTAAAAGCCGCAAAGAGAGTGTTTTATAAGCGGATTTTGCAGGCATCTTCACAGAATTGTGTTGAGAGAAGCGCGTCTTTTGGATGAGATAAGATTATGAGAGTGGTCAAAAACGAAGCGTTTGAAATAGAACGGTAACTTTATGCAGGAAAAATAGCAGGAGGGTTGCGTCTCGCCCGACAGCGAGACGCGACAATATCAGTAACTGGACTGCTGGGATTTTTCAGCCTGGATACGCTGGTAGATCTCTTCACGGTGGACAGATACTTCTTTAGGAGCGTTAACACCAATACGTACCTGGTTACCCTTTACCCCTAAAACTGTCACGGTGACCTCATCCCCAATCATGAGGGTCTCACCAACTCGACGAGTCAGAATCAGCATTCTTTGCTCCTTGAAAGATTAAAAGAGTCGGGTCTCTTGTATCCCGGCATTATCCATCATATAACGCCAAAAAGTAAGCGATGACAAACACGTAAAGTGTAAGCAGTCACGGCATCACATTCTGTTAAACGTAAGTTTAGCCGATATACACAAACTCAACCTGACTTTATCGTTATCGATAGCGCAGTGAGCAAGACGCCATAACGTTACCGCTATGGCGTCTGCTTGTGCTTTGTAGTTATTACAGTTTCGCGCTTACCCAGCTTTCAACGCTGGCTAATGCCGCGGGAAGTGCCGCCGCATCCGTACCACCGGCTTGCGCCATGTCCGGACGACCGCCACCTTTGCCACCCACCTGCTGGGCGACCATGCCAATCAGTTCCCCTGCTTTAACACGATCCGTCACATCCTTAGAGACGCCCGCAATCAGAGAAACCTTACCCTCTGCGACCGTTGCCAGCACGATAACCGTCGAACCAAGCTGGTTCTTCAGATCGTCGACCATGGTACGCAGCATCTTAGGCTCAACGCCCGCCAGATCGCTGACCAGCAGTTTGACGCCCTTAATGTCTACCGCTTTGCTGGAGAGGTTTGCGCTCTCCTGCGCCGCAGCCTGTTCTTTCAGCTGCTGGAGTTCTTTTTCCAGCTGACGGGTACGATCCAGCGCGACACGCACTTTTTCGCCCAGGTTCTGACTATCGCCTTTCAGCAGCTGCGCGATCTCGTGCAGCTGGTCGCTCTGCGCATGCAGGCTGGCAATCGCGCCTTCCCCGGTCACCGCCTCAATACGGCGCACGCCTGCCGCCGTCCCCGACTCGGAAACGATGCGGAACAAGCCGATGTCACCGGTACGGGATGCGTGAGTACCGCCACACAGTTCGGTAGCGAAGTCGCCCATGCTCAGCACGCGAACGCGGTCGTCATATTTCTCGCCAAACAGCGCCATCGCACCTTTCTTCTTCGCTGCCTCGAGATCCATGATGTGGGTTTCGATTGGCAGGTTACGGCGGATCTGGGCATTCACCAGGTCTTCCACCGCACGAATTTCAGACGGCTTCATCGCTTCAAAATGCGAGAAGTCGAAACGCAGCACTTTGTCATTAACCAGAGAACCTTTCTGTGCAACGTGCGTACCCAGCACTTCGCGCAGGGCTGCGTGCATCAGGTGGGTTGCCGAGTGGTTCAGACGAATGCGCGCGCGGCGAGCCTCGTCAACGTTGGCCTGAACGCCCTCGCCCACTTTCAGAGAGCCGGAAACCAGTTTGCCCTGGTGACCAATCGCCTGACCGTATTTCTGGGTATCGCTTACGCTGAAGCTGAAGCCATTGCCTTTCAGTTCGCCTTTATCGCCAACCTGACCGCCCGATTCCGCATAGAACGGCGTTTTATCCAGGATAACAACCGCTTCCTGGCCCGCGCTAATGCTGTCTACGGCTTTACCGTCAACAAACAGCGCGGTCACATTGCTGGTCAGGGCCAGCTCTTCGTAGCCTTTAAATTCAGACGCGCTATCAACGCGGATCATCGCGTTGTAGTCCGCGCCAAAACCGCTGGATTCACGCGCACGACGACGCTGCTCTTCCATTGCGGCTTCAAAGCCTGCTTCGTCAACTTTGATGTTGCGCTCGCGGCAAACGTCCGCGGTCAGGTCAACCGGGAAGCCGTAGGTGTCGTACAGGCGGAAAGCGGTTTCGCCATCCAGCGTGTCGCCCTTGAGTTTCGCCAGCTCGTCGTCCAGCAGCGCCAGACCGCGCTCCAGCGTACGGGCAAACTGCTCTTCTTCGGTTTTCAGAACCTGTTCAACCTGCGCCTGCTGGCGTTTCAGCTCGTCACCGGCAGAGCCCATCACGCCAATCAGTGGCCCAACGAGTTTATAGAAGAAGGTGTCCTTCGCGCCCAGCATGTTGCCATGGCGGATCGCACGACGAATGATACGACGCAGCACATAGCCACGGTTTTCATTCGACGGGATAACGCCGTCAGCAATCAGGAACGCACAGGAACGAATATGGTCTGCGATAACGCGCAGTGATTTGTTGCTCAGATCGGTTGCGCCCGTTACCTCAGCAACGGCTTTGATCAGGGTGCTGAACAGGTCAATCTCATAGTTGGAGTTAACGTGTTGCAGAACGGCCGCGATACGCTCAAGGCCCATACCGGTATCTACGGACGGTTTTGGCAGCGGCTCCATGGTGCCGTCGGCCTGACGGTTGAACTGCATGAAGACGATGTTCCAGATCTCAATGTAGCGATCGCCATCTTCTTCCGCGCTTCCCGGAGGGCCACCCCAGATGTGGTCGCCATGATCGTAGAAGATCTCGGTGCACGGACCGCAAGGGCCGGTGTCGCCCATCTGCCAGAAGTTATCAGACGCGTAAGGCGCGCCTTTGTTGTCACCGATACGGATGATACGTTCGCGCGGGATACCCACTTCTTTTTCCCAGATGTCGAACGCTTCGTCATCGGTCTCATACACGGTCACCCACAGACGCTCTTTCGGCAGATTGAACCAGTTTTCACCGGTCAGCAGTTCCCACGCGTATTGAATGGCATCGTGTTTGAAATAGTCGCCGAAGCTGAAGTTACCCAGCATTTCGAAGAAGGTGTGGTGGCGCGCGGTGTAACCGACGTTTTCCAGATCGTTGTGTTTACCGCCCGCACGCACGCAACGCTGTGAGGTTGTGGCGCGGGAATAATTACGCTTGTCGAGACCAAGGAACACATCCTTGAACTGGTTCATCCCGGCGTTGGTAAACAGCAGAGTCGGGTCATTGTTCGGTACCAGGGAGCTGCTGGCAACAACCTGGTGTCCCTTACTATGGAAAAAATCGAGAAACGCCTGACGGATCTCAGCGGTGCTCTTGCTCATAATTATCCTGAAATCAAGCTAACGAAATGTCGCAGCAGATCTGTATCTGTAAACAGTTGGACGGACCAGCTACTGGAAAAAGTGGGAATAAGATAAGTTTTCTTTAGTGGGAAGTAAAATCCCGCATGCGTTCAATCGGTAAAATTACGCCAGATATCCTGAATATCTTCCATCAGGAAGCCGCGGTAGAGCAAAAAGCGCTGGATTTTAACTTTTTCTGAAAATTCACGCGGCAGCGGCTCACCGTACTTTCGTACCGCCTGCTCACGCGCCAGTTCGCACCAGTCAATTTCACTTTCGCGCATGGCTTTTTCAATCGATTCACGGGCTACGCCTTTCTGGTTCAGCTCCTGGCGGATACGCGCTGGCCCATAGCCTTTACGACCACGGCTGGCAAGAAAGCGAGCGGCAAAACGGCCGTCATCCAGATAGTGATGCTCGTAGCACCAGGCAACCACGCGGTCATAATCTTCCGCGGTGGCATCAATGTCTTCCGGACCGTTTTTGCTCATGACGGGCGCTGACAGTTTCCGCCGCAGCTCCTGTTCGCTATGGTCACGCACGGCAAGAATACGCACGGCCCGATCCAGCAAGCGTGAGTAGGCTGGTCGGCGTGATGTCGGTTCACTCATAAAAAACCTGTCGATTCAGAAATGCAAAAAGGGCCGCATCAGCAGCCCTTCATTTTTATCCGAGAGGATTAAAAGTCTTCGTTGGTTTCTTCAGCATCCGCGCCGTCGACCACGAAATCAGGTTTAGAGTCCTGGTTGTTCAGCAGGAGTTCACGCACCTTCTTCTCAATCTCTTTCGCCGCCGCCGGGTTCTCTTTCAGCCAGGAGATAGCATTCGCTTTACCCTGACCAATCTTGTCACCGTTGTAGCTGTACCATGCGCCCGCTTTTTCAATCAGCTTCTCTTTCACGCCCAGGTCAACCAGCTCGCCGAGGAAGTTGATACCTTCGCCGTAGAGGATCTGGAACTCAGCCTGTTTGAACGGTGCTGCGATTTTGTTCTTCACAACCTTCACGCGGGTTTCGCTACCGACTACGTTATCCCCCTCTTTCACCGCGCCGATACGGCGGATATCCAGACGGACAGAAGCGTAGAATTTCAGTGCGTTACCGCCGGTGGTGGTTTCCGGGTTACCGAACATTACACCAATTTTCATACGGATCTGGTTGATGAAGATCAGCAGCGTATTGGACTGCTTCAGGTTACCCGCCAGCTTACGCATCGCCTGGCTCATCATACGTGCCGCGAGGCCCATGTGAGAGTCACCGATTTCACCTTCAATTTCCGCTTTTGGCGTCAGCGCCGCAACGGAGTCGACGATGATCACGTCAACCGCGCCTGAGCGCGCCAGCGCGTCACAAATTTCCAGTGCCTGCTCGCCGGTGTCCGGCTGGGAGCACAGCAGGTTGTCGATATCAACGCCCAGTTTACGGGCATAGACCGGGTCCAGCGCGTGCTCGGCATCGATAAACGCACAGGTTTTACCTTCGCGCTGTGCCGCCGCAACAACCTGCAACGTCAGGGTAGTTTTACCCGAGGATTCCGGACCGTAGATTTCTACGATACGGCCCATCGGCAAACCGCCAGCGCCCAGTGCGATATCAAGAGAAAGCGAACCAGTGGAGATAGTTTCCACATCCATG
Source organism: Enterobacter cloacae complex sp. IR5441 (assembly GCF_049238215.1). NCBI lineage: Bacteria > Pseudomonadati > Pseudomonadota > Gammaproteobacteria > Enterobacterales > Enterobacteriaceae > Enterobacter > Enterobacter cloacae complex sp. IR5441. The sequence goes on along the minus strand of NZ_JBMKIA010000001.1, from coordinate 573,220 downwards.
GAACGGTCTTCACCCAGGCGCATGATGGAGCCTTTACCGAATTGCTTTTCGATCTGGCCCAGTGCTGCCGCCAACGCTTTCTGTTTGTTTTCGTCGATAGCCATTATTACTCCTGTCATGCCGGGAGAAGCAACTGCGCTTCACCATGGACTTCTGTTCTGTTGAGGCAATTATACTGTATAGTCATACAGTATCAAGTATTTTGTAGAAATTGTTGCCAGAGCGTTTTTAACGCGTATTCCGTTGCCTGACGACGCACGCTTTCGCGGTCGCCGCTGAAGCATTCCCGGCGGGTGATCCCTTCACCTTTTGAGGTGGCAAAGCCAAACCAGACGGTGCCGACAGGCTTCACGTCGCTGCCGCCGTCCGGCCCCGCGATACCGCTGATGGAGATAGCGTAATCTGCGCGCGCCTCTTTCAGCGCGCCAATCGCCATCTCGATCACCACCGGCTCGCTGACCGCGCCATGCTGCTCAAGCGTGGCTTCACGCACGCCGATCATCTGCGCTTTCGCCTCGTTACTGTAGGTCACAAAGCCGCGTTCAAACCAGGCGGAACTGCCAGCAATATCGGTAATTGCTTTCGCCACCCAGCCGCCGGTGCAGGATTCTGCGGTCGTGAGAGTCGCGCCGCGCTGTTTCAGCGCCAGCCCCACCACTTCGCTTAGCTGCATCAATTCATGGTCAGTCATTCACGCTCCAGGCCTTAGAAAAACATGCAGCACAAGATAGCACTTTCTCATCAAATATGGGGATGCGCGTCGGGTTTTACGAGGGGGCTTCAGAAAAAAGCCGATGCGGGCGCATCGGCCAGAGAGACGCTTATTTCATGCTGTTAGCGAGGGTGTCCACATTGTGGCGAAACGCCTTGACGTAGGTGTCCGCCACGCCGCCCTTCGCGGACAGCGCTTCCGGGTAAAGTTCACCACCCGGCTGGGCGCCCGTGGCGGTCGCAATCTGCTTCACCAGGCGTGGGTCAAGCTGGTTTTCCATAAACCAGGTTTTCACGCCGTCAGCTTTAATCTGATTGATGATCTCCGCTACCTGCGCCGCGCTGGCTTCACTCTCAGACGACAGCCCCTGCGGCGCCATAAACGTCACACCGTAGGCGCGGCTGAAATAGCCGAAGGCGTCGTGGCTGGTCAGCACTTTGCGCTTCGCCTGTGGGATGTCGCTGAAACGCTTTTTAGCCCAACCGTCCAGCTGAGAGAGCTGCGCAATATAGGGTTTACCGGTAGCTTCAAGCGCCGCCGTATCTTCAGGATCGGCCTTCACCAGCCCTGAGAGAATATTTTGCGCATACAGCGCGCCGTTCGCCGCGCTGTTCCACGCGTGCGGATCGGTCACGGTTTTACCGTCCTCTTCCAGCGTGTGCGTTTTCACGCCGTCCGAAGCAACCACCAGCTGGCCTTTGAATCCGGAGGCTTTCACCAGACGGTCGAGCCAGCCCTCCAGCCCCAGCCCATTGACCACCACCACGTCAGCTTTACTCAGCGCCGCGCTGTCTTTGGGCGAGGGTTCGAAAGTATGGGGATCACCGTCCGGCCCCACCAGCGTCGTCACCTTCACACGATCGCCGCCAACCTGCTGCGTGATGTCTCCCAGGATGGAAAAGCTGGTCACCACATTAAGCGTTTTCGCCATTACGCCGTGCGTCATCATGCCGAGCGCGAGCGCCACGGCTAATCCTGTACGTTTCATCGTTTCCCCTTGCGTTAAAAAAGCGCCCGCAGGCTATCCGCCAGCCTGCTGCGCGTGCCAAATAAAACTGAAATAAAGAACAATGCGCTGGCGGTCAGCACAATGGAGGGCCCGGCGGGCAGACTCACTGCCCAGGAAAGGCTTAAGCCCAGCCACGCGCAAAAAATACCGCTGATACCCGCCATCAAAAGTAACCCTGGCAGTGTGCGCACCCAGCAGCGTGCCGCCACGGCGGGTAACATCATCAGCCCGACGGCCATCAGCGTGCCGAGCACCTGAAAACCGGCTACCAGGTTGAGCACCAGCAGCGCCAGAAACAGACCGTGTAACATCCCGGGCAGCCAGCGCGCGTTCACCTGCAACCACGCGGTATCAAACGCTTCGCTGACCAGCCCCCGATAAAAAATCGCCAGCGTGAGGAGCGTGAACATGCAAACGCCCGTCACGAACAGGGCTGACGCGCTATCCACGGCGAGAATGGAGCCAAACAGAAGATGAAGCAGATCGACATTTGAACCGCGCAGCGACACCAGCGTGACGCCCAGCGCCAGCGAGCCCAGGTAAAACCCTGCGAAGCTGGCATCCTCTTTAAGCGGCGTGCGGCGGCTGACCAGCCCGGCCACCAGCGCAACGGCGATCCCGGCAATAAACCCGCCGACAGTCATTGCCAGCAGCGACATCCCGCTGAGCAGATAGCCCACCGCGACACCCGGCAAAATGGCGTGAGAAAGGGCGTCCCCCATCAGGCTCATCCGACGCAGTTGAAGAAATACGCCCAGCGCAGTGGTGCTGACGGAGAGCGCCAGGCAAACCACCAGCGCGCGCCGCATAAAGCCGTACTCAATAAACGGCTGGAAGAAGAGATGCCAGATCATGCCACCCTCACCCGCTCGGTTTTCCAGTGCGGCGTATCAGCATCCAGCCGCAACGTTTGTGGGAAGTGGCGCGAGACGCGTTCGCTGTCGTGCAGTACCGCCAGCAGGGTCTGCCCCTGCATATACATCTCCAGCATCAGATCCATCAGCACGTTGCAGGTCGCTTCATCGACGCCGGTGAAAGGCTCATCCAGCATTACCAGCGGCGCCTGCTGCACCAAAACGCGGGCAAACAGCATGCGCTGAAACTGGCCGCCGGAAAGTTCATCTATGGTAGAGAACGCCATGGACTCCAGCCCCACGCGCTCCAGCGCGCCGGCAATGCGCATGCGGGTATCCCGACGAAAACCGGCAAACAGAGAGATTGCTGGCCAGCAGCCCATACTCACCACGTCCTGCACGGTCAGAGGAAATTGCGCCTCCAGCGCGTGACGCTGCGCCAGCCAGCCCACCACCGGACGTCTCCCCTGCCAGCGAAACGTACCGCTGACGGGCGGAATAAAGCCGGCGAGCGTTTTCAGCAGCGTGGATTTACCGCAGCCGTTGGCCCCGACGATGGCGGTCATGCTCCCGCGTTCAATCACGCCGGACAGCGCGCGCGTAACGGGCTGACGTTCGTAACCCGCCACCAGGTCGTTCATCACGATCATGGCAACGCCACCGCCCAGCGCACGGCCAGGCCGAGAAACAGAATGAGCACCAGCGCCAGCAGCAGCCGAACCGGGGATGAGAGAGAAAACAGGGACATGGATATCTCAATTCAAAAATAATGTTATAACATAACAATAATGAAAGTCGATTAAGATGTAAACGGTGGGAGTGAAATGGGAGTGTGGCGAAATGTTTCTGCAAACTTCCCTCTCCCGTGGGAGAGGGTCAGGGTGCGGGCAGCCATGCCGGGTGGCGGCGTTGCCTTACCCGGCCTACCCGTCAGGGTAACTTACTGGCTAAACGGTGACGCTGCCGGCACACGCGCCTGAGACACCGCCAGCCCCAGCTGCCACACCGCCATCGCATAGTGCGTGCTGTGGTTGTAGCGGGTAATGGTGTAGAAGTTCGGCAGCCCGAACCAGTACTGATAACCGGTTCCGACATCCAGGCGCAGCAGGCTCACCTGGTCAACATTGCCCAGCGGCTGCGACGGCGTTAAGCCTGCCGCTGCCAGCTGCGCCACGCTGTATTTGGTTTTAAATCCGTTTTCCAGACCAAACGCCTCGCCGTTCGCCTGCACCGCCACCTGGCCGCCCGGCGTCCAGCCATGCGCTTTGAAGTAGTTGGCCACGCTGCCAATGGCGTCTTCGGGATCCCACAGGTTGATGTGACCATCCCCGTTAAAATCTACCGCGTACTGCTTATAGGAGGACGGCATAAACTGGCCGTAGCCCATTGCCCCGGCGAACGACCCTTTCAGATCGAGCGGATCGTCCTGTTCGTCTCGCGCCATCAGCAGGAAGGTTTCCAGCTCGGAAGAGAAATACTCGGCGCGGCGCGGGTAGTTGAAGGAGAGCGTCGCCAGCGCATCAAGGATGCGGGTTTTACCCATAATGCGTCCCCAGCGGGTCTCGACCCCAATAATACCGACGATGATCTCCGGCGGCACGCCATAGACCTGCCACGCACGGTTCAGGGCGTCTTCATACTGATTCCAGAACACCACGCCATTCTGCACGTTGTCCGGGGTAATAAACTGTTTGCGATAGCGCAGCCACGCGCCGTTTGGCCCGGTCGGCACCTGGGCTGTCGGCGCCTGCCTGTCCATCAGGCGCAGCACGTAGTCCAGACGCTTCGCCTGAGACAAAATGGCATGCAGCTGCTGGCGGTCAAAACCGTGCTTGCTCACCATTTTATCGATGAACTGTTCGGCCGCAGGGTTATTCGCGAAGTCGCCGCCCATCTGCATCATATTGTGCTGCGGCTCCAGCAGGAATCCTCCGGAAGGCGCGCCCGCCGTTGGCTGAGCGGCTTCGGTCTTGGGTTTGCTACTACAGGCGGACAGGAGAATAAGCGCAGGCAACAGCGCTGCATAACGACGCTTGAACATGTGGCATCCATTTAACGAGTTCGGTAAGAACCCAGTATGGTAAAGCATCCCCAACTCCTCAAGGAAGCGGTACGCACCTCCCCGACGCAAATCCGTGCTTTTCTCCACCAAAAATTATTCACCTCATCAATAAACTTTCAAAATAATACATTTTTCTTTCATTGCGAGATCTGATTAACACTTTAAAACCTTTCAAAGTGATTATTATTAGCCGCAGATAGACAAAAACAAACGCCCTACAGGAGAGAAGAATGATAGAAACCATCACCCACGGCGCCGAGTGGTTCATCGGGCTGTTTCAGAAAGGCGGCGAGGTCTTCACCGGCATGGTGACCGGGATCCTGCCCCTGCTGATCAGCCTGCTGGTGATCATGAACGCGCTGATTAACTTTATCGGCCAGCAGCGTATTGAACGCTTCGCCCAGCGCTGTGCCGGCAATCCGCTGTCCCGCTACCTGATCCTGCCCTTCATCGGCACCTTTGTGTTCTGCAACCCGATGACCTTAAGCCTCGGCCGCTTTATGCCAGAGAAGTACAAGCCGAGTTATTACGCCGCCGCCTCCTACAGCTGTCATTCAATGAACGGCCTGTTCCCGCACATTAACCCCGGCGAGCTGTTTGTTTACCTCGGGATTGCCAGCGGTCTCACTACGCTGGGACTGCCGCTCGGCCCGCTGGCAGTGAGCTATCTGCTGGTCGGCCTGGTGACCAACTTCTTCCGCGGCTGGGTAACGGACCTCACTACCGCCATTTTTGAGAAAAAAATGGGCATTCAGCTTGATGAGAAAGTTCAGCTTTCGGGAGCCACAGTATGAACCGGATCCGCATAGAGAAAGGCACGGGCGGCTGGGGCGGCCCGCTGGAGTTCGACGCCATCAAAGGCAAAAAGATCGTCTACATCACCGCGGGCACTCGCCCGGCGATCGTCGACACGCTGCGCGAGCTGACCGGCTGGGAAGCGGTCGACGGCTTCAAAGAGGGTGAGCCGCCGGAAGCGGAAATCGGCGTGGCGGTGATCGACTGCGGCGGCACCCTGCGCTGCGGCATCTATCCGAAGCGCCGCATTCCGACGGTGAATATTCACTCCACGGGCAAGTCAGGCCCGCTGGCGCAGTACATCCTTGAGGATATTTATGTCTCTGGGGTGAAGGAGGACAACATCACGCTGGTGAATGGCACATCCGCGCCGCAAAAAGCGGCCCCGCGCGACTACGACACCAGCAAAAAAATCACCGAGCAGAGCGACGGCCTGCTGGCGAAGGTCGGGATGGGGATGGGGTCCGCCGTGGCGGTGCTGTTCCAGTCCGGGCGCGACACCATCGACACGGTGCTGAAAACCATTCTGCCGTTTATGGCGTTCGTCTCGGCGCTGATCGGCATCATCATGGCCTCCGGCCTCGGCGACTGGATTGCCCACGGCCTCGCCCCGCTCGCCAGCCACCCGCTCGGGCTGGTGACGCTGGCGCTGATCTGCTCCTTCCCGCTGCTGTCGCCGTTTCTCGGCCCGGGCGCGGTGATTGCCCAGGTCATCGGCGTGCTGATTGGCGTGCAGATTGGTCTGGGGAATATTCCCCCGCACCTCGCCCTGCCCGCCCTGTTTGCCATTAACGCCCAGGCGGCGTGCGACTTCATCCCCGTCGGGCTGTCGCTGGCGGAAGCGCGCCAGGAGACCGTGCGCGTGGGCGTCCCCTCCGTGCTGGTGAGCCGCTTCCTGACGGGCGCGCCAACGGTGCTGATTGCCTGGTTTGTCTCCGGCTTTATTTATCAATAAGAGGTTCCTGCCATGACCGTGATTTACCAGACCACCATTACCCGCATCGGCCAGAGCGCGGCCGATGCGCTCAGCGACCAGATGCTGATCACTTTCCGCGAAGGGGCGCCTGCGGATATCGAAGAGTTTTGCTTTATCCACTGCCACGGCGAGCTGAACGGTGAGCTGAAGGCCGGAAGCCAGCTGGAGCTGGGCAAGGCGCGCTATGCCGTAACCGCCGTCGGTGAGGTCGCCGAGCAAAACCTGCGCGAACTGGGGCACATCACCCTGCGTTTCGACGGCCAGCCGCGGGCGGAGTATCCCGGCACGGTTCACGTTGAGGGGCCGGTTCCGCAGGCTGTCACCCCAGGCTGCACGTTAAAATTTATTTCGTAATAAAGGAGAGACACATGAGTCAGGTTGCCGTTGTCATTGGTGGGGGACAAACCTTAGGCGAGTTCCTCTGCCATGGGCTTGCCGCAGAGGGCTACCGCGTGGCGGTCGTGGATATTCAGAGTGAGAAAGCCGCCCGCGTAGCGGACGCCATCAACACTGAGTTTGGCGAAGGGATGGCGTATGGATTTGGCGCCGACGCCACCAGCGAGCAGAGCGTGATGGCGCTGGCCCGCGGCGTGGATGAGATTTTTGGTCGCACCGATCTGCTGGTCTACAGCGCGGGGATCGCGAAGGCGGCCTTTATCAGCGATTTCGAACTGGGGGATTTTGACCGCTCGTTGCAGGTGAATCTGGTGGGCTATTTCCTCTGCGCCCGCGAATTTTCCCGTCTGATGATCCGCGACGGTATTCAGGGTCGCATCATTCAGATCAACTCAAAATCGGGGAAAGTGGGCAGCAAGCACAACTCCGGCTACAGCGCGGCGAAGTTTGGCGGCGTCGGGCTGACGCAGTCTCTGGCGCTGGATCTGGCCGAATACGGGATTACCGTGCACGCGCTGATGCTGGGTAACCTGCTGAAATCCCCAATGTTCCAGTCCCTGCTGCCGCAGTATGCCGACAAACTTGGCATCAAAGCGGAGGACGTCGAACAGTACTACATCGACAAAGTGCCGCTGAAGCGCGGGTGCGATTATCAGGACGTGCTGAACATGCTGCTGTTTTACGCCAGCCCGAAAGCCTCGTACTGCACCGGGCAGTCGATTAACGTTACCGGTGGGCAGGTGATGTTCTGAGTTCATTCCCCGGTGGCGCTGCGCTAACCGGGGCTACAATCCCCGTAGGCCGGGTAAGGCGCAGCCGCCACCCGGCAGTTAAGGAGCCGATATGGTCACCGCACTCATCACCGTCGCCGCCCTCGCCTGGCTTTGCCAGATGGCGTTTGGCGGCTGGCAAATCCGTCAGTTTAACCGCGCCTTTGATGCCCTGTGTCAGAAGGGACGCGTGGGCGTCGGGCGTTCCGGGGGACGCTTCAAACCGCGAGTTGTCGTCGCTGTTGCGCTGGATGAAAACAATAAGGTCTGCGATTCCCTCATCATGCGCGGCGTAACGGTGTTTGCCCGTCCGACCAAAATCCAGGCGATCAACGGCATTTCGCTGCATGAATTACAACCTGATGTGATCTTCCCCCATGATTCACTCTGTCAGAATGCACTATCATTAGCGCTTAATCTGAAACAGGGATAATTTCGTTGTGAAAGTTATAAACTTGCGGAATTATCATTTCGCAACGTAAGGAACGAAGCGCCTATGAAACCTCGTCAGCGGCAGGCGGCCATACTTGAGCATCTGCAAAAGCAGGGAAAGTGCTCGGTAGAGGATCTGGCCCACTACTTTGACACCACCGGCACGACAATACGCAAGGACCTGGTGTTGCTCGAAAACTCCGGCGCCGTCATTCGTACCTACGGCGGCGTGGTGCTCAATAAAGACGAAGCCGACCCGCCTATCGACCACAAAACGCTGATCAATACCCACCAGAAAGCGCTGATTGCCGAAGCCGCCGTCAAATTTATCCAGGACGGCGATTCCATCATCCTCGACGCAGGCAGTACCGTCCTACAGATGATCCCGCTGCTCAGCCGCTTTAATAACATCACCGTGATGACCAACAGCCTGCACATCGTCAATGCCCTGTCCGAGTTCGACAGCGAGCAGACCATCCTGATGCCCGGCGGCACCTTTCGTAAAAAATCCGCGTCGTTTCACGGGCAACTGGCGGAGAATGCCTTCGACCACTTTAGCTTCGATAAGCTGTTTATGGGCACCGACGGCATCGACCTCAACGCGGGCGTGACCACCTTCAACGAGGTGTTCAGCGTCAGCAAAGCGATGTGCAACGCCGCGCGGGAAGTGATTTTGATGGCGGACTCGTCGAAGTTTGGCCGTAAAAGCCCCAACATTGTCTGTAGCCTTGAAAGCGTCGATAAGCTGATTACCGACGCAGGTATCGATCCGGCATTTAAAAAAGCGCTGGAAGCGAAGGGCATCGACGTGATCGTAACCGGAGAGAAAAATGAGTGATTTTCTGTTAAACGCAGGCCGCCAGACCCTGCTGCTGGAGCTACAGGAAGCCAGCCGCCTGCCGGAGCGTCTGGGTGAAGATTTTGTTCGTGCAGCCAACACCATTATCCACTGCGAGGGCAAAGTGATCGTGGCGGGTATCGGTAAATCCGGTCATATCGGCAAGAAGATTGCCGCGACGCTTGCCAGCACCGGCACCCCGTCGTTCTTCGTGCATCCTGCCGAAGCGCTGCACGGCGATCTGGGGATGATCGAAAGCCGCGACGTGATGCTGTTTATCTCCTACTCCGGTTCAGCCAAAGAGCTGGATCTCATCATCCCTCGCCTGCAAGAAAAATCGGTGGCCCTGTTAGCGATGACCGGCAAATCCCGTTCGCCGCTGGCGTTGGCCGCGAAAGCAACGCTGGATATTTCCGTTGAGCGCGAAGCCTGTCCGATGCACCTGGCACCGACCTCCAGCACCGTCAACACCCTGATGATGGGCGACGCGCTGGCAATGGCGGTGATGCAGGCGCGCGGTTTTAATGAGGAAGATTTCGCCCGTTCGCATCCGGCAGGTGCGCTCGGCGCACGCCTGCTCAACAAGGTTCACCACCTGATGCGCATCGACGATGCCATTCCGCAAGTTAAACTCGACACCAGCGTGATGGACGCCATGCTGGAGCTGAGCCGCACCGGGCTGGGGCTGGTTGCGGTATGCGACAATGACCGCCAGGTGAAGGGCGTCTTCACCGACGGCGACCTGCGCCGCTGGCTGGTGGGCGGCGGCAAGCTGGAGGCGCGGGTATCCGAAGCAATGACCCGGGGCGGGCTGACGCTGAATGCCGACAGCCGCGCCATTGAAGCCAAAGAGGTGCTGATGAAGCGCAAAATCACCGCCGCGCCGGTGGTGGACGAGCACGGCAGGCTGTGCGGCGCGATCAACCTGCAAGACTTCTACCAGGCGGGGATTATTTAACCCTTCAGCCCCAGACGTTTCGCCAGCCTGTGAAGGTTGGCGACGTCCATCTCCAGCGCCCGCGCGCACGCCGCCCAGCTGCGGTTATTCTGCTCCAGCACGCGGGCGATCATCTGACGCTGGAACGCATCCGTCGCCTCGCGCAGGTTTTCGTTCACGCTCTCAGGTATCACCGGCTTCACGGACGGCGTCGTTTCCTCATGCAGCGCGAAATGGCGCGCATGAATAACCACTTCATCCCCCGAACGCGTTGCCCGCGCCAGCACTACCGCGCGGTGGATCGCATGTTCCAGTTCACGCACGTTACCCGGCCAGCCGTAGCTCAGCAGGTGCGTCCTCGCGCCGGGGCTTAGCACCACGCGGGAAAGCCCCATTTTGAGCCGACACTGTTCGCAGAAAAAGCCCGCCAGCAGCACCACATCCTCGCCACGCTCGCGCAGCGGCGGCACCGTGAGCGGGAACACGCTCAGACGGTGGAACAGATCGGCACGGAAATTCCCCGCCAGCACCTCTTCGCGCAGATCGCGGTTCGTCGCCGCCAGCACGCGCACATCCACGCGTAAGCTGCGATCGTCACCCACGCGTTGAATATCGCCATACTGCAACACCCGCAGCAGTTTGGCCTGGAGCGAAAGGGAGAGTTCGCCAATTTCATCGAGGAACAGCGTGCCGTTATCAGCCATTTCGAACTTGCCGCTGCGGTTGCTGATCGCCCCGGTAAAGGCCCCTTTGACGTGTCCGAACAGCTCGCTTTCCGCCACGCTTTCCGGCAGCGCCGCGCAGTTGAGATAGACCAGCGGATTCACCGCACGGGGCGAGGCTTCGTGGATCGCTTTTGCCACCAGCTCTTTACCGGTGCCGGTCTCCCCGAAGATCAGCACGTTCAAATCAGACGCGGCGACAATCTCAATCTCTTTTTTGAGCTGCGCCATGCCTGGCGAAAGGCCGATCATTTCGGTGTGCGCCACCTGCTCAAACGCCGTCGGGCTACCCGGAAGAATATTCTGGCTCTCCAGCTGTTCTATCAGCAGGGCGTTGTTCAGCGCCCCGGCCGCCAGCGCAGCAATCAGCCGTAGCTCTTCGTCGCTGAAGGTATCGAACTGATCAGGCGACATGCCGTCGAGGGTTAACGCGCCAATCAGGTTCTGCCCGGCAAACAGCGGCAGGCCGATACAGGCGTGCACCTTCAGGCTCTCCTGTCCGGGGATCAGGCCGTCGTACGGGTCGGGCAGATCGCTGTCTGCCGGAAAACGCACCACGTCACCCGCACGGGCGATAGTTTCCAGACGCGGGTGGCCCTCCAGGGTAAAGCGCCGCCCGAGTACGTCCTTCGCCAGACCGTCGATAGCCAGCGGAATAAACTGCCGCCCTTCGTAACGCAGCAGCGCCGAGGCATCGCAATCCAGCACGTGGCGCAACGTGGAGATCAGCCGCTGAAAGCGGTCCTGATGACCAATACCGGTTTGCAGTTCTATGGCGATCTTCGCCAGCACATCTACGGAAAAGCTCATCTCTGCCTCACTGTCATTTTGACAATGCATAGTGTCATATTGACAATTTTTAAGATAGTCAAAATGACTACCCATTAGGAAGCATTAAATTATTAATTCATGATTTTCAATGAGTTAAAAAGTTGGCACACAACTTGATATATGACAGTCATCTTATTTGAAAACGCCGTATTAAGTTGAGGTTGATATGTCTATTCTGGTTAAAAATAACATTCATTGGGTGGGTCAACGTGACTGGGAAGTACGTGATTTTCACGGGACGGAATACAAAACGCTGCGCGGCAGCAGCTACAACAGCTATCTCATTCGTGAAGGTAAAAACGTCCTGATCGATACCGTCGATCACAAATTCAGCCGCGAGTTCGTGCAGAACCTGCGCAGCGAAATCGATCTGAACGAGATCGACTACATCATCATCAACCACGCGGAAGAGGATCATGCCGGGGCGCTGACCGAGCTGATGTCCCACATTCCGGATACCCCAATCTACTGCACCACCAACGCCATTGACTCCATCAACGGTCACCACCACCATCCGGAGTGGAACTTCCACACCGTGAAAACCGGCGACACGCTGGATATCGGCAACGGCAAACAGCTGATCTTCGTGGAAACCCCAATGCTGCACTGGCCGGACAGCATGATGACCTACATGACCGGTGACGCGGTGCTGTTCAGTAACGACGCCTTCGGCCAGCACTACTGCGACGAACGTCTGTTCAACGACGAAGTGGATCAGACCGAGCTGTTCGAACAGTGCCAGCGCTACTACGCCAACATCCTGACCCCGTTCAGCCGTCTGGTCACGCCAAAAATCACCGAGATCCTCGGCTTCAACCTGCCGGTGGATATGATTGCCACCTCCCACGGCGTGGTATGGCGTGAAAATCCAACCCAGATCGTCGAACTGTACCTGAAGTGGGCGGCGGACTATCAGGAAGATCGCATCACCATCTTCTACGACACCATGTCCAACAACACCCGCATGATGGCGGACGCCATTGCCCAGGGCATCAACGAAGTTGACCCGAACGTGGCGGTGAAAATCTTCAACGTGGCGCGCAGCGATAAGAATGAGGTATTGACCAACGTCTTCCGCTCCAAAGGCGTGCTGGTGGGTACCTCCACCATGAATAACGTGATGATGCCGAAAATTGCCGGACTGGTGGAAGAGATGACCGGCCTGCGCTTCCGTAACAAACGCGCCAGCGCCTTTGGTTCACACGGCTGGAGCGGCGGCGCGGTAGACCGTCTCTCCACCCGTTTACAGGATGCCGGTTTTGAGATGTCCCTGAGCCTGAAGGCGAAATGGCGTCCGGATCTCGACGCGCTGGAAATCTGTCGCCAGCACGGTCGCGACATTGCCCGCCAGTGGGCGCTTGCGCCGCTGCCGGAAACCGCACCCGCCGCGGCGGTTACGCCGGAAGCCGTAGCAGAAGCCGCTCCTGCCGCGGCCGACCTCGGCCCTTGCATGCAGTGCAGCGTCTGCCAGTGGATTTACGATCCTGAGCTGGGCGAGCCGTTGCAGGATGTCGCGCCGGGTACGCCGTGGAGCGAGGTGCCGGACAACTTCCTCTGCCCGGAATGTTCCCTCGGGAAAGACGTCTTTGATGAACTGGCAACGGAGGCAAAATGAGCCACGGCATCGTCATTATCGGCTCGGGCTTTGCCGCCCGCCAGCTGGTGAAAAATATCCGCAAACAGGATGCTAACGTGCCGTTGACGGTGATCGCCGCCGACAGCATGGATGAGTACAACAAGCCTGATTTAAGCCACGTCATTAGCCAGAATCAGCGCGCCGACGATCTCACCCGCCAGACGGCGGGGGAGTTCGCAGAACAGTTTAACCTGCGTCTGTTTCCGTACACCTGGGTCACCGACATCGACGCCGACGCCCACGTGGTGAACGCGAAAGATAAAACCTGGCAGTACGACAAGCTGGTGCTGGCGACGGGGGCATCGGCGTTTGTGCCGCCGGTTGAGGGCCGCGAGCTGATGGTCACGCTCAACAGCCAGCAGGAGTATCAGGCCAGCGAGACCCTGTTACGCGACGCCACGCGGGTGATGATTGTCGGCGGCGGGCTGATTGGCACCGAGCTGGCGATGGACTTCTGCCGGGCGGGAAAATCCGTCACCCTGGTTGACCACGCGGCCAGCATTCTGTCAGCGCTGATGCCGGCAGAAGTAAGCAGTCGCTTACAGCATCGTCTGACCGACATGGGCGTACATCTGCTGCTGAAATCGCAGTTGCAGAGCCTGAGCAAAACCGAAACCGGCATTTGTGCGACGCTCGACCGCAACCGCAGCGTTGAAGTGGATGTGGTTATTGCGGCGACGGGGTTGCGCCCGGAAACCGCGCTGGCGCACCGCGCAGGCGCAGAGATCAATCGCGGCGTGAAGGTGGACAGCTACCTGCAAACCACCCAGCCGGACATTTATGCCCTGGGCGACTGCGCGGAAATTAACGGCCAGGTGCTGCCGTTCCTGCAACCGATTCAGTTAAGCGCCATGTTCCTGGCGAAAAACCTGCTCGGCGGCAACGCCCCGGTGAAATTACCCGCCATGCTGGTGAAGGTAAAAACGCCGGAACTACCGCTGCATCTCGCAGGTGAAACGCAGCGTCAGGATCTGGACTGGGAGATTGTCCTTTCGCCTCAGGGCATGGTGGCGCGCGGCACCGATACCGACGGTCAGATGCGCGCCTTTGTCGTCAGCGAAGACAGAATGAAGGAGGCCTTCGCGCTGCTGAAATCGCTACCAGCTTAACCCTCGTCATGCCGGGTGGCGCTCCGCTTACCCGGCCTACAGTACTGCCACGCTTACTTAACCTTTGGATTTTGTTGTCCACCGCCCCGATGTCCCGGGGCTTTTTTTATCGCTACACTTTCAGCGTCAGGAGCGCACCACCAGCGCGTCATAACCGCGCCAGCGATAGTTCGCCATCGAGATCAGCCAGCAGGCGACAAACAGCCCGACCACCACAAATCCGGCATCGCCCAGGTTATCGTTCACCGCGCCAATCAGATCCCACACGCCGCCGCTGAGGGCGAACTTGTCCATCAGCAGACCCAGCGCTTCCAGGCCGCCGATAAACAGCGCCACCACCACCGAAGTGCCGGTGATGGTCATGTTGTAGTAGAGCTTGCGCTGCGGCTTGTTAAACGCCCAGCCGTAGGCACCCACCATCAGCAGGTTATCGAGCGTATCCACCAGCGCCATGCCGCTGGCGAAGAGCGCCGGGAAGATCATGATCGACCACACCGACATCCCGCTGGAGGCGCTGGCGGCGGAGATCCCCAGCACGCCGATTTCGGTGGCGGTGTCGAACCCCAGGCCGAACAGGAAACCGACCAGGTACATCTGCCAGCTTTTATTGACGAGGCGGAAGGTTTTGCCGAACAGCCAGTTCATGACGCCGCCCTGTGCAGGCAGCGTTATGTCGCCCTGCACGGGATTGCCGTGTTTCAGCGCCTGAAAACTGCGCCAGACGCCGCGCAGGATCACCATATTCACCAGCGCCATCGCCAGCAGGAAGGTGGCGGAGACGGCGGTGCCAATCAGGCTGCCGGTTTCGTGGAACCATGCCATGTTTTTCTGAAACGCCGTGGCGGTCGCGGCGATAGCAATGGAGGCCAGCACCACGATGGTGGAGTGTCCGAGGGAAAACCATGCGCCCACGCCGGACGGGCGCTTGCCCTGCTGCATCATTTTACGCGTCACGGTATCAATCGCGGCGATATGGTCGGCATCCACCGCATGACGCAGTCCGTAACACCAGGCCAGCAGGCTGGCCGCCATCAGCGCCGTACTGCCGCTAAAGGTGTGCCACGCCAGCCCCCAGGCCAGCAGGTTAGCCATCCCGAGAGCCAGCAGCAGGCACGCTGCACGAGGTTCATTGCGTAAAAGTCGTAACATTTTAAATCCCTTGTGAACATGATCGGGCGGCAGCAACCACCGCCTGCCCGAAGGAGATCGCTCCGTCGCCTGCGGGCAGGCGCGAAGGAAAAAGAAGCGTGAAATCAGAAAGGTAATGACGAAGGCGCGCGCGCAGCAGGCGGTTGTGAAGGACGCCGCCGCTGAAGCACACCGTAGAGAGCGACCGTCGGCGGGCATGCGTTGCCGCCAGTTCGCTCAGCCCTTTTGCCAGCGCATCGTGAAAAGCCCAGGCACGCTCGCCGGGTTCCGCCCGCCAGGTAAGCCACTGTTGCCAGAACAGCGCAAGGTTATCCGTCTGGAGCGTCACCGGATGATCAACCCCTGCGCAGCGTTCGGCCAGCGCCTCCAGCCGGCACGCGGCTTCGCCCTCATAGCGTTGCGTTTCAATGCCCAGCGCACAGGCCACGGCGTCGAACAGACGACCACAGGAGGAGGCCCGCGGCGCATTGATACCGCGCGACACAGCCGTTGCCAGCAGCGGCCAGTTTTGACGCTGTACCACCTCTGTTTCCGGGTACTGCTGCCAGTCAGGTACGAACGCCAGACAGTGGGCGAGCAAATTGCGCCACGGCTGTTTTGCCGCCAGATCGCCCCCCGGCAGCGCAACGGCTGGCAGACCGCCCAGCCGTTCGCAGTCGCGATAGTTCACCCGCAGGCACTCGCCGCCCCACAGCGCACCGTTCTCGCCCATGCCGATCCCGTCCAGGGTCAGGGCAATAACATCCCCGCCGTCGAGCGGCCAGCCATTCTCCGCCAGACACGCTGCCGCATGCGCATGATGATGCAGCACGGTCTCAACGGGCAGCGCCTGCGCCCGGGCCCACAGTCGGGCGTGATAACCCGGATGGGCATCGCATACCACGCGCTCAGGCTGAAAGGCGTAGATGTCCTGCATCGTCGAGAGCGCACTGCGCCACTGCGCCTCTACCCCCTCGTCACTCAGATCGCCAAAATGCTGGCTCAGCACCGCCTGGTTGCCACGCACCAGGCTAAAGGTGTTTTTCATCTCCGCGCCGGTGCATAACATGGGCGGGATGTCGCGGAATCCGGCGGGCAATGTGATGGCATCCGGCACAAAACCGCGTGCGCGACGCAGCATCGTGCCCTCCTGGTCCATCACTGAATCATCCATCCGTTGCAGGATGTCGCGGTTGTGCAGCAGGAAGCCGTCAGCGATGTCACTGAGTTCTTCCAGCGCCTGCTGGTTGCTTATGGCGGGTGGATGGCCGCTGAGGTTGCCGGAGGTCATCACCAGCGGGCGCTGGCAGTCCAGCATCAGCAAATGCTGGAGCGGGTTCGCAGGCAGCATCACGCCGACCGTATCCAGCCCCGGCGCAATCTCCTCAGGAAACGCAGGAAGGCAGGCTTTTGGCGTCAGCACAATCGGCGCAGCGGGTGAACGTAACAGCGTCTGGATGGCCTCCGGCAGATCGTCCGCATGCGGGATCATCACCGCCAGCGGCCTGGTCGGGCGCTGCTTGCGTGCCCGTAATTTCCGAACCGCCTGCGGGTTAAGCGCGTCGCAGACCAGGTGAAAACCGCCCAGCCCTTTGACCGCCACAATCCCGCCGCCTTCCAGCATCGCCACCGCCGCGCTTAACGCCGATTCGCGGGTGGCAGCAGCCTCCCCGGCTCGCCACTCCAGCTGCGGTCCGCAATCCGGGCAGGCCACCGGCTGGGCGTGAAAACGCCGGTCAGCCGGGTTGCGGTACTCCGTTTCACAGGGCACACAGAGCGGGAATGGCGCCATTGACGTGGCCGGGCGGTCATAGGGCATGGCGCGGATAATGGTAAACCGCGGCCCGCAGTGGGTGCAGTTGATAAACGGGTAGCGGTAGCGACGTTCGCGGGGATCGCGCATCTCCACCAGGCATGCGGGACAGGTGGCGGCATCCGGGACGATTTGCGTGTCCATCGCCCCGCTCTCGCTGTGGCGGATGACAAACTCATCCGGCAGCGTCGTCCAGCTGAACGGCTGCGTTTCAATGCGATCGATGCGCGCCAGCGGTGGGCAGTCCTGGCGCAGTCTCGCGGTAAAGTCACCCCCACTGCCCGCGAGACGCACCAGGACACCCTCTCCGTCGTTGCAGACGTCGCCTGCCAGCCCCAGCTGGTGCGCAAGCTGCCAGACGAAGGGACGAAATCCTACCCCCTGCACCTTGCCGCGCACCCGAAGCTGTACGCCGTTAACGCGCATCGCAATTTAAAACAGCAGCGATGATGAGGTGTCGAACGCCGCGCGGCGGCGTTTTTCGGCACTCATCTGTTCGAGCTTGTCGCGATCGACGCAGACCAGCGCATGCGTCGGACAGGCTTCCATACACGCCGGACCGGCATCGCGGTGGTAGCAGAGGTCACATTTATTGGCTTCGGCTTTCTCCGCGCGTACGCTCAGCCCGATACCGCTGTTGCGCACCACCGGGCGAACCACCACCTCCATCGCGCCATACGGACACGCCACCACACAGGTTTTGCACCCGATGCAGCGCTCCTGCATCACATGCACGAAGCCTTTCTCGCGCTTAATCGCCCCGTTCGGACAGACGTTGGCGCACGGCGCGTCTTCGCACTGGCGACAGATAGCGGCGGTAGAAATATTCACGCCTTTAATGACGTGGATGCGCGGCAGGAAGGTATCAGGGGTGAGAGAGGCGCAATCCTGCTCTGCCTGATGGGACACCACGCACGCCACTTCACAGGTACGGCAACCAATGCATTTGCTGGCATCGGCCATAATAAAACGGTTCATCTGCTTCTCCGGCATTACTGTTATGCGCGAAGCTATTCATAAACCGTGCCAATATTTAATGCATTGATTTTATAGGGAAATTTAAAAGAGAAGGATCTGTCATCGTCATTAGTGACGATGACAGATGTCGACGTCAGCGATGCGGGCCGTCAATGACGGAGTCGCGCAGGATAAGCTCGCCGGAGAAGGTTTGCTGAGGCTTAAACTCACCGCCGTCGAGCATGAAAATCATACGGCTGATGGTCTCCTGAATCATCTCCGTTACTGGAATACGCACGCTGGAGAGGGACGGCACGATATAGGGCGCGATTGCCACATCGTCAAAGCCGATGACGGACACTGCGCCCGGCGTGGCGACGCCGCTCTCGTGCAGCTGCCTGATGGCGCCAATCGCCATGTCGTCGTTACTCGCCACCAGCGCGGTAAACGTTTCGCCGCGGGTGAGCAACTGAGAGACCGCCGCCGCGCCGCTGGCCGGGTTCCACTTCCCTTCGGCGATCAGCGCGTCGCGAACTGCAATCCCGTGCTGCGCCAGCGCGTCCTTGTAGCCGGAAAGACGCTCCACCCCGGTGGGGGAATCCAGCGAACCGGTGATAAACGCAATCTCCCGGTGGCCTTTCGCAATCAGCTGCGATACTGCGTCCTGACACGACGCTTTATGATCGGACCAGACGCTGTGACTGCTGTTTTTCCGCAAACGGCGGTTGAGCACCATGATCGGCTGCTCGCATTTCTCAATGATCTCGTCCAGCGCTTCCACGCTCAGAAAACGCGGATAGATGATTACCGCGTCGCAGCGCATGTCGAGCAGGTACTGGATCGCCTCGCGCTCCTCTTCGGCGCTGTGCTTGCCGTCCGCCAGGATCAGCTGACGCCCCTTCTCTTCCGTCATCCGCGCGGCGTTAAACAGCAGCTCGCTAAAGTAGACCCCATGGTACAGGGTGTTCGTCACCACCAGCCCCAGGGTCTGGGTGCGTTTGGTCGCCAGGTTTCGCGCCAGCAGATTGGGGCGATACCCGCTCTCTTCGATGGCCTGAAACACGCGGTCTTTCGTCTCCTGGCTGACGTAACCGTTCCCCGACAGTACCCGGGAGACCGTCGCTTTTGATACGCCTGCCCGCTTCGCCACTTCCAGCATCGTGGTCATATTATTATTCCGTCTGAACCTGATGGGCGCAGTGTACTGCACCGCAGAAAAATTGTCGCAGCGGCGTTATCACGCTTTTTACGGCCACGAGTGATCGTCATCACGAAACGAAAAAATGCATAAAAAGTGGTCTTGTTTCATTAAAAGAAACTCATGATGATTGTGTGAAACCGGTTTCCTACACTTCTCACAACGATAACAGGATCACATCCGATGGCAAAAAATTACGCTGCGCTGGCGACCGACGTCGTTAGCGCGCTGGGCGGCAAAGAGAACATCGTCGCCGTCACCCACTGTATGACGCGACTGCGCTTCGTCCTGAAAGACGAAAGCCTCACCGACGCCGCACGCCTGAAAAGCATCAGCGGTGTGCTCGGCGTGGTGCGCAACGACAACCAGTGTCAGGTGATCATCGGCAACACCGTGTCCCAGGCATACCGTGAAGTGGTGAGCCTGCTGCCCGCTAACCTGCAACCTGCCGTAGCGGAAGGTCCACAGAAGCTCACGCTGCGCCGGATTGGCGCCGGGATCCTCGACGCGCTGATCGGCACCATGTCTCCGCTGATCCCGGCGATCATCGGCGGGTCGATGGTCAAGCTGCTGGCGATGATCCTTGAGATGACCGGCGTGCTGGGCAAAGGCGACCCGACGCTGACGATCCTGACCGTTATCGGCGATGGCGCGTTCTTCTTCCTGCCGCTGATGGTGGCGGCGTCCGCGGCGGTGAAGTTCAAAACCAACATGTCGCTGGCAATCGCCATCGCGGGCGTTCTGGTTCACCCGAGCTTTATCGAGCTGATGGCGAAAGCCGCGCAGGGCGAGCACGTTGAGTTCGCCTTCATTCCGGTGACGGCGGTGAAATACACCTACACGGTGATCCCCGCCCTGGTGATGACCTGGTGCCTGTCATACATCGAACGCTGGGTGGATCGCATTACCCCGGCGGTGACCAAAAACTTCCTCAAGCCGATGCTGATCGTGCTGATTGCCGCCCCGCTCGCCATCGTACTGATTGGCCCGCTCGGGATCTGGATCGGCAGCGCCATCTCCGCGCTGGTCTACACCATTCACGGCTATCTGGGCTGGCTCTCCGTTGCCATTATGGGCGCGCTGTGGCCGCTGCTGGTGATGACCGGGATGCACCGCGTGTTTACGCCGACCATCATCCAGACGATTGCCGAAACGGGCAAAGAAGGGATGGTGATGCCGTCGGAGATCGGCGCCAACCTGTCGCTCGGCGGTTCGTCGCTGGCGGTGGCGTGGAAAACCAAAAATCCGGAGCTGCGCCAGACGGCGCTGGCCGCGGCGGCCTCCGCCATCATGGCGGGGATCTCTGAACCGGCCCTGTACGGCGTAGCGGTACGCCTGAAGCGTCCGCTGATTGCGAGCCTGATCAGCGGCTTTATCTGCGGCGCGGTGGCAGGCATGGCAGGCCTTGCCAGCCATTCGATGGCGGCGCCGGGGCTGTTTACCAGCGTGCAGTTCTTCGACCCGGCCAACCCGATGACCATCGTCTGGGTGTTTGGCGTGATGGGTCTGGCGGTAGTGCTGTCGTTTGTGCTAACCCTGCTGTTAGGGTTTGAGGATATCCCGGTAGAAGACGAAGCCGAAAAAGCACGCGCCCTGCAAACCGCACCGGTACAGAACAAAGCAGCAGAAGCATAAACTGAAAGCGAGGTAAGAATGTCTGTTTTTCCACAAGGATTTTTATGGGGCGGCGCGCTTGCCGCCAACCAGAGTGAAGGGGCTTACCGTGAAGGCGGCAAAGGACTGACGACGGTCGACATGATCCCCCACGGCGCAAACCGTCTGGCGGTAAAAGTCGGCAAGGAAAAACGGTTTTCGTTGCGGGACGACGAATTCTACCCGAGCCACGAGGCGATTGATTTTTACCATCGCTACAAAGAAGACATCGCCCTGATGGCGGAGATGGGCTTTACGGTGTTCCGCACCTCGATTGCCTGGAGCCGCCTCTACCCGAACGGCGACGAACCGCTGCCGAATCAGGAAGGCATTGCCTTCTACCGCGCGGTGTTCGAGGAGTGTAAAAAGTACAACATCGAGCCGCTGGTGACGCTCTGCCACTTCGACGTGCCGATGCACCTGGTCACGGAGTACGGCTCCTGGCGCAACCGTAAGATGGTGGATTTCTTCGCCCGCTACGCCCGCACCTGCTTCGAGGCGTTTAACGGGCTGGTGAAATACTGGCTGACCTTCAACGAAATCAACATCATGCTGCACAGCCCGTTCTCCGGCGCGGGGCTGGTATTTGAAGAAGGTGAAAACGAGGACCAGGTGAAGTACCAGGCCGCGCACCACGAGCTGGTGGCGAGCGCGCTGGCGACCAAAATTGCCCACGAGGTGAACCCGGAAAACCAGGTCGGTTGTATGCTGGCGGGCGGCAATTTTTACCCCTGGTCCTGCAAGCCGGAAGACGTGTGGATGGCGCTGGAAAAAGACCGCGAGAACCTGTTCTTTATCGACGTGCAGGCGCGCGGCAGCTATCCGGCTTACTCTGCCCGCGTGTTCCGCGAGAAAGGCGTGGTGATTGTGAAAGACCCGGGCGACGATGAACTGCTGAAAAACACCGTCGACTTTGTCTCGTTCAGCTATTACGCCTCGCGCTGCGCGTCGGCGGACATGAACGCGGGAAACACCAGCGCGGCGAACATCGTGAAGTCCCTGCGCAACCCGCATATTCAGGTGAGCGAATGGGGCTGGGGCATTGACCCGCTCGGCCTGCGCATCACCATGAACATGATGTACGACCGCTACCAGAAGCCGCTGTTCCTGGTGGAAAACGGCCTTGGAGCGAAGGACGTCATTGATGAAAACGGCGAGATCAACGACGACTACCGCATCAGCTACCTGCGCGAGCATATTCGCGCGATGGCTGATGCGATTGAGGACGGCGTACCGCTGCTGGGCTACACCACCTGGGGCTGCATTGACCTTGTCTCGGCCTCAACGGGGGAAATGAGCAAGCGCTACGGGTTTGTGTACGTCGACCGGGACGACGCCGGGAACGGCACGCTGGACCGCAAGCGCAAGAAATCATTCTGGTGGTATAAGAAGGTGATTGCGAGTAACGGGGGGGATCTGGAGTAGCCTGCTGCCCTCACCCCAGCCCTCTCCCACAGGGAGAGGGGGATGGGTTTGGTAGGCCGGGTAAGGCGAAGCCGCCACCCGGCACTGCTCAGAGCTGAGAAAATCCCCCATCCCCAACCCACCCGGCAAGCCGTGAATAGACCACGTCCACCGCCTCTTTCACCGGCGGCGTCATCGGGTAATAGAACCCGACAATGTCCGGCTGAATCCCCAGAAACAGCACCTCACCCACGTCGTCTTTAATCTGATCGACCAGGTAGTTCAGCGGCATATTGTGCGTCGTCATCATAAACATCTCGGCGATGTCGTCCGGGTCAATCAGGCGGATCTCACCGGGGTTGAGCCCCATATCGGTGGCATCAACGATTAACAGCCTGTCCGGGCGCAGCTCGCGAATGGCCACCACGTCGTTTTCCGGCGCGCTGCCGCCGTCAATTACCACCCAGCTGCCCGGCGGGTTTGCGGCGCACAGTTCCGCCAGCAGCGGACCCGCGCCGTCGTCGCCCATCATGCTGTTGCCGACACACAGTAAAACGTCAGTCACGTAATCTCCTCACCATCAGGTAGATGGCGCTCTCCTGATGAATATCGTGCAGCATGCTAAGCAGCGTTTTGCTCCACGCCTGCTGCTCGGGGGTTTGCCTGCTCAGCGCCGCGTCAAAGGCGTTAGCAAGCATCGTGATGTGGTTGGCGTCGATCACGATCTCGCCGTACTTCGGCACGCCTTCCATTTTGCGCCGCGCCGTGCTGCCCTCCTCCAGCGTGGCGATCCACGTCAGGTACTCGGGCCATGGACAGCTTAACGCCGCCTCCAGGCAGTCGATCACCCCGAGGTGATGCCCAATCGCCAGGCTGTAATAGACCACCTGCTGCGCCGCAGCCGGCGTGGCATCGTTCTCATCAATAAACTTACGGCTCAGCTGGCTGAACACCACCGTTTCACTCATCGGATACGCGCCTCATCCACGATGCTGTTCAGGTTCGCCACGATCTCATTGAGTCGCGGATCGTTTTCCGCCTCCAGCCAGCGCGCCACCTGATGGTCGCCCTGGCTCAGCAGGCGCAGATAATCGTCGGCAATCTGGCGTCCGTAGCGGTAGCCCGCCAGCCTGCGCGCCGTGCGGTCGATCTTCACCCGCAGCGGCTGCACCATATCCGGGTGCAGGATAGTGGCTGGCTGGTTGTCCAGCTCGCCCGGCTCGCGGGCGTGGATTTTCTGCTCCAGCAGGCCGAGCGCCATGGCAAAACCGTACAGCGTCGCGGCGGGCGTCGGCGGGCAGCCCGGAATGTAGACGTCCACCGGCACGATTTTGTCGGTGCCGCCCCAGACGCAGTACAGGTCGTGGAAGATGCCGCCGCTGTTGCCGCAGGCACCGTACGAGATGCAGATTTTCGGGTCCGGCGCGGACTGCCAGGCGCGCAGCGCGGGGGATCGCATGGCGCGGGTGACGGCCCCGGTAAACAGCAGAATGTCCGCATGGCGCGGAGACGGCACCACTTTGATGCCGAAGCGCTCGGCGTCAAACAGCGGTGACAGCGTGGCGAAGATCTCGATCTCGCAGCCGTTGCAGCCGCCGCAGTCCACGCGGTAGACGTAGGCCGAGCGTTTGATTTTTTTCAGCAGCGACGCCTTCATGCTGGCGATGGATTCGTCCACCGTCATCGGCACAGGAATGCCGTTAGCATCGCGCGGGCCCAGTAGGTTTTCCATCAGCTGGCCTCTCTCATATGGCGGGTTAAATCGATGCGATCAGACGGCAGCAGGCACTTCTGACGCTTGCACTCCGGGCAGGTTTCGAAGCTTTCACGGTGATGCTCCGCGCGCACGTCGCCGTTGTGCTTCAGCAGCGCGATGGCGTAGTCGATCTCTTTTTGCACGGCGAACGGACGCTTGCAGACGCGGCAGTTGCACAGCGCAAAGCGCGACTGCTGGAGGAAGTCCTCTTTTTTCCACACCGCCAGCTCGTACTCCTGAGACAGGCGAATGGCGACCGTCGGGCAGACCTCCTCGCAGCGGCCGCAGAAGATGCAGCGCCCGAGGTTAAACTGCCAGGCCAGCTCGCCGGTTTTCAGGTCCGTTTCCACCGTTAAGGCATTCGACGGGCAGGCGTTGACGCAGGCCGCGCAGCCGATGCACTGCTGTGGGTTGTGCTCCGGCTTGCCGCGAAAGTTTTTATCCACCGGGATCGGCTCCAGCGGATAACTGCTGGTCTGCGCGCCGGTTTTGATCACTTTTTTGATAAAGGTAAACATGGCGAATCCTTATTTCAGCGGCGAGTTCTTACGCTCGATGCTGTAGCGCTCAAGCTCTTTGTACGGCACCACCTGGCTTTTCTTCTTGCGCACGTCCACGACGGTCATGCGATCGGTGCAGGAGTAGCACGGGTCGAGGCTGCCGATGATCAGCGGCGCGTCAGAGACGGTGTTGCCGCGCAGCATGTAGCGCAGGGTTGGCCAGTTGGCGTAGGTCGCCGCACGACAGCGCCAGCGGTAGAGCTTCTGGTTGTCGCCGGTCATGCTCCAGTGGATGTCGTCCCCGCGCGGCGCTTCGGCAAAGCCGAGGGCAAAGCGGTTTGGAATGTAGGTGAAGCCCTCCACCATCAGCGGGCCGCCCGGCAGGTTATCGAGGCCAAAGTCGATCATGTTCAGCGCAGTGAATACCTCGTTGATGCGCACCTTCAGGCGGGAGATGACGTCGCAGCCCTGCTCGCTGTGCACGGTCATCGGCAGCAGGCCGTAGCCGACGAACGGGTGATCGGCGCGGGTATCGCGGGCGTGGCCGCTGGCGCGCACCATCGGACCAACGTTACTGAAGTCGCGGGCGATTTCCGGGTCAAGACGACCGATGCCGACGGTGCGCTGCTCGATGTTGGGCGTGCTGAGCAGCATATCCACCAGCTCCTGCACGTCCCGACGCATCTGCTGCGCCAGCTGGCGGGTCTGGATCATGTCGTCCTTCAGCAGGTCGCGGCGGATCCCGCCGATCAGGTTCAGACCGTAGGTTTTACGCGCCCCGGTGAGGATCTCCGCTATCTTCATTGATGCCTCGCGCACGCGGAAGAACTGCATAAACCCGGAGTCAAAGCCGACGAAGTGGCAGGCCAGGCCGAGGTTGAGCAGGTGTGAGTGCAGGCGCTCTACCTCAAGCAGAATGGCGCGGATCATCTGCGCGCGTTCCGGCACCACGATCCCCATGCCGTTTTCCACCGAGGTGGTGTAGGCGGTGCTGTGGGCAAAGCCGCAGATGCCGCACACGCGGTCAGAGAGGAACGTGACTTCGTTGTAGCCCATGCGGGTCTCCGCCAGCTTCTCCATGCCGCGGTGGACATAGAACAGGCGGTAGTCGGCGTCGATAATGTTCTCGCCGTCGACGAACAGGCGGAAGTGGCCCGGTTCGTCGGAGGTGACGTGCAGCGGGCCAATCGGCACTACGTTATTCTTCTTGCTGCCCAGCTCGTTGATGAACTCGTAGGTTTCGCTGTCGGTGGTCGGGGCCGGGCGCTGGCGGTAGTCCATGCTGTCCTTGCGCAGCGGATAGAGTTCGTCCGGCCAGTCGTCCGGCAGCACCAGACGGCGCTCGTCAGGCAGGCCAACCGGCACCAGACCATACATATCGCGCACTTCGCGCTCGCCCCAGACCGCGGCAGGCACGCGCGGCGTGACGGAGGGGTATTCCGGTTTAGCCGGATCGACCTCTACGCGCACGGTGAGCCAGCACTTCTCCCCCTGCTCCATCGACATCACGTAGTACACCGCATAGTTGCCACACAGCTGACGCTCGTCGTTGCCGAACAGCACTGACAGCCAGCCGCCCTGCTGGTAGTAGAGAAACTCCACCACTTCCGGCAGATAGTTCACCTTAATGGTGACGGTGATCTGGTCTTTGGTTTGCCAGGACTCCTCGAGCACCACGCCCGGGAAAGCCTGATGCAATGCGGCGAGATACTGCTGACCTTTCTTTTCTTCAGACATAAACACTCTCTTTAATCACGCCACCAGCAAGGAGACGAACGCTAAAAATGCAAAACCAAAACCGGCCCAGGTGATGCGTGACGTTTCGACAAAACGCAGGCGCGCCATGCTGTTTTCAAACAGGGCAATCACCAGCACGCCGATAAGCAGCTTGAGCACAGCCACCACCACGGCCAGCAGCAGGCCGCCCGCAGAGAAGTGCGTCATCTGCCCCCACGGGAAGAAAACGCCGACGAACATCTGCAACACCACCAGTTGCTTGAGGCTGATGCCCCACTTCAGCACCGCAAAGCCATAGCCGCTGTACTCGGTGAGCGGCCCCTCCTGTAATTCCTGCTCCGCTTCCGCGAGATCGAACGGCAGCTTGCCCATCTCGATAAAGGTGGCGAACGCGCAGGCGCAGAGCGCCAGCACCAGCGGGAGCGAACGTGAAACCGGCCAGTGGTAAACGGTGTCGGTGATGAAACTGATGTGGGTCGAGCCTGCAACCTGCGCGGCGACCCACAGCCCCAGCAGCAGAATTGGCTCAACCAGCACGCCGAGCATCGCTTCGCGGCTGGCGCCGATACCCGTAAACGGGCTGCCGGTATCCAGACCCGCAATCGCAAAGAAGAAACGCGCGATGGCGAAGAGGTAGATCAGCGTAATCAGATCGCCCAGCACCGGCAGCGGCGAAGCCACCGTCACCACCGGCAGCGCGGTGGCGATGGTCAGCATCACGCCGACCATCACGAACGGCGTCAGGCGGAACACCCAGCCTGCGGCATCCGGCGCGACGCTCTGACGGGAGAGCAGTTTGAAGAGATCGCGGTACTCCTGGAGCACGCCAGGTCCGCGACGATTGTGCAGCCGGGCGCGCGCCACGCGCGTGATGCCCGACAGCAGCGGCGCGACGGCGAACAGCACCAGCGCCTGAAGAATTGCCAGTAACAGACTCATGTCAGGCTCCTCGTGAAATGACAATCACCACCAGCACCGCCAGCTCGATCAGCGCCAGGCGGCGGAACAGCACGGGCACGGCGGCACCCTGCCAGCCCGGCACCCAGCCCACCGGGTTCAGCCAATGGCGCAGCTTCAGCACGGCGGCGAAGTTCTCCTTCACCGGCATAGCGAAACCGTGGGCGGTGATGACCATCGACTGCTCATGTTCGTAGCCGCAGGCCCACGCCGCGCCGCGCGAGCGGGAGGCGAGACGGTCGCGTCTGAAGAACAGCATCAGCACGAACGGCAGGAGCGGCGCGGCAATCAGCAGCAGCGCCATCATCGGCTGGGAAACGACGGTATGCGCCGTGACCAGCGGCAGCGGAATGGCGTGGCCCAGCAGCGGCAGCAACCACGGCGCGGCGACGCCGCCCGCGATGCAGCACAGCGCCAGTGCGACCACGCTTACGCCCATCAGTAGCGGTGCGCAGCAGGCGTTCTCAGCCTCACGCGTACGCGGTGCGCCCAGGAAGGTGACGCCGTAAACCTTCGCCATACACATCACCGCCAGCGCGCCGGTGATCGCCAGGCCCACCGCCAGCAGCGGGCCGAGTAAACGCCCGATAAACGCCTCGCTCTGGCCGAGGGCGAAGAAGGACTGATAAATCACCCACTCGCCGGCAAAGCCGTTCAGCGGCGGCATCGCAGCCATCGCCATCAGCCCGACCAGCATCGCCAGCGAAATGACGGGCATTTTTTTGCCAATCCCGCCGAGCTTTTCAATATCGCGGTGCCCGGTGCGGAACCAGACGCTGCCCGCACCGAGGAACAGGGTGCTTTTAAACAGACTGTGGTTGATAAGGTGATACAGACCGCCAATAAACCCGGCGGCAATCAGCGCCGGCTGGTTGAGCGCCAGCCCGGTGACGCCCGCGCCCATGCCGAGCAGGATAATCCCGATGTTCTCCAGGGTGTGGTACGCCAGCAGACGCTGGATGTTGTGCTCCATCAGCGCGTACAGCCCGCCGACGAACGCGGTGATCATCCCCGCAATCAGCAGCGCCACGCCCCACCACAGCGGCGGCTGACCGCCCGTCAGGGTTATCATCAGGATGCCGAACAGACCGACCTTCATCACCACGGTGGAGAACAGCGCAGCGGCCGGGGCTGAGGCATTGGCATGCGCCTGCGGCACCCAGCCGTGCAGCGGGATAATCCCGGCCAGCAGGCCAAAACCGACTACGCCCAACAGCCAGACGTCGTTGCCCAGCGGCTGACCGTTAAGCGCGGCAAAATCCAGCGTGCCGAAACGCTGCCACACCAGCCAGCAGGCCAGCGCCAGCAGCAGCGTACCGAGACGTCCGAGCGCAAACCACAGCTTGCCGGAGGCGCTGCATCCGGTCAGGAACACGCCGCACAGGGCCATGATTTCTGCCATCACCACCAGCGCGCCGAGGTTGCTGGCGATAACGGTACAGACCGCGGCGGCCATCAACAGGTTAACCAGCAGGCCGTTGGCTTTGGTGTGCTGATGTCGGTGCCAGTCGATATTAAACAGGCTGATAAACAGTCCGCACAGGCCAAAGGTTATCAGCCAGATGGCGTTCAGCGGCGTAAGCTCAACGGCGTGGTGAATCAGCGGGATGAGGGTGTCGACGGACTGGCCGTCGATCAGGACAACCCCGCCCGCCGCCAGCGTCATCAGGCTGCCGACCGCCCCGCCGATACCGGCGATCACCCCGCTCAGCGTTTTATGGAAGGAGAGAAGCAGCGCCAGGACAGCGGCGGCGGCAAACCAGGCCACACCGCTGGTCATCATAACTATCGCGTTCATTTCGCCCCCTCGTTAAGCGCCCGCAGCAGCGAAAGATCGCCGACGTCGGTATTGATGGTCAGCTCGCGCTTGCGTTTGCTGGTGCGAGCGATGTCGCGGATGTTGACCAGGACCAGCGCCCGGGTCGGGCAGGTCCGCACGCAGGCCGGACCCTGCTCATCGAAGCTGCACAGATCGCACTTCACCGCAACGGCGCGAATGCCCGGCACCCAGTCCAGCAGCGTACTCACGCGTGCCGGAGCCGGTGGCGCAGGCGGCGCTTTCGCAGTATTAGCATTCGCCGGAATATGCAGCGGACGGCTGCCTGAAAACTCAATGGCGCCGAACGGACAGGCGATGCCGCACAGCTTGCAGCTCACGCACAGGCTTTCGTTCAGCTGTACCGCGCCGTCAACGCGGGTGATGGCATTGACAGGACAGACGCCCGCGCACGGGGCGTCTTCACAGTGGTGACAGAGCTGCGGGGCAGACTCTTTCTCATTACGCATGACGCGCAGGCGCGGCATGGACTGTAGCCCGTGCAGGCGGTGCGTTTCCGAACACGCCGCCTCACAGGTCCGACAGCCAATACAGACCGTCGAGTCAGCAATTACAAAACGGTTCACCGGGTCATCCTCTGGTGATGGTCATTTTTGACGAAAAAAAACTGTCTTATCGACACTTCTCGACACTCGTTTTTCAAGCCACGTTCGCGGAGGATTTTCCGTCGATCAGCTGTTTCAGGTTGACTGGCCTGTCATGCTCAACGGCGGTGTAGAGGCCGTTGTAAACCGGCGCGATTTTCTCCAGATAGTGCTCCAGCACCTGCTGGCGATCGCGGTTGCTGACGTGACCGTCCACCATGCCGTCCGCCATCAGCTGCGCCCGGGCGATGCAGTGCCTGTCGCCCTCTTTCGTCTCGACGTAGTACTCAATCGTGTGGCTGTTGAAGGTCTCCGCCAGGGTGACGTAAACCGTAAAGTGACCGAACAGGACAAAACGCATATCCCCCTGCGCCGCACAGCTCATGGCGTGATGCAGATGGGCCTTCGATAGCGTGATCCCCTGGATCAGTGAATTGCAGTACAGGTGCCATTGCTCCTGGAGCTGCTGATGACGTTGTGC
This sequence comes from Enterobacter cloacae complex sp. IR5441, assembly GCF_049238215.1. Lineage (NCBI taxonomy): Bacteria > Pseudomonadati > Pseudomonadota > Gammaproteobacteria > Enterobacterales > Enterobacteriaceae > Enterobacter > Enterobacter cloacae complex sp. IR5441. The sequence continues at coordinate 543,136 of NZ_JBMKIA010000001.1, read as the reverse complement.
GATGTAATCCGCTTTTTCGCTAATTTCCCAAATAGTCATAAAAGGTATCCGGTTAATGGAGTTAGCGGCTGTTAAGCAGATTTCGTGCCAGTTTTTAATTTGTTGATTTAAATGGGTTTTAAAGAGATGCGCACTGTCACCGCCGCGGTGTCGACGTGTCATTTCGACAGCGTTGACATCGTCACGCCGTAACGCAAATCAAGCTGGCACCGTTATTGCATTGAAGGGGCAATTCATTAAGGAGGCGTCATGCACGAAATCACCCTCTGCCAGCGGGCACTGGAACTTATCGAACAGCAGGCAGTGCATAACCACGCGAAACGCGTCACCGGCGTCTGGCTGAAGGTCGGGGCGTTTTCCTGCGTCGAGACCAGCGCCCTCACCTTCTGTTTTGAGCTGGTGTGCCGCGGCACGCTGGCGGAAGGCTGCGCGCTGCATATCGACGAGCAGCAGGCAGAGTGCTGGTGCGAGCAGTGTCAGCAGTACGTCACGCTGCTGTCATCGAAGGTACAGCGCTGTCCGCAGTGCCAGAGCAGCGGGCTGCGCATCGTGGCGGATGACGGTATGCAGATCCAACGCCTCGAAATCGAGAAGGAGTAATGTATGTGTAGTACCTGCGGTTGCGCTGAAGGCAACCTGTATATAGAAGGGGATGAACACCGTCCCCACTCCGCGTTTCGCTCCGCGCCCTTTTCTCCTGCCCCGCGTCCCGCGGCGGCCCTGACCGGCATCACCTTTGCCCCGCAGCGTTCCGACGCGGGCGACCTCCATTACGGCCACGGCGAAGCGGGTACGCACGCGCCGGGCATCAGCCAGCGCCAGATGCTGGAGGTGGAGATCAACGTGCTGGACAAGAATAACCAGCTCGCCGCCCGCAATCGCGCCCGCTTTGCCGCGCGCGAACAGCTGGTGCTGAACCTGGTCTCCAGCCCCGGCTCCGGTAAAACCACGCTGCTGACCGAAACCCTTAAACGTCTGAACGAACACGTCTCCTGCGCCGTAATCGAAGGCGACCAGCAAACGGTAAACGACGCCGCGCGCATCCGCGAAACCGGTACGCCTGCGATTCAGGTCAACACCGGGAAAGGGTGCCACCTGGACGCGCAGATGATTGCCGACGCCGCCCCGCGCCTGCCGCTGGCGGATAACGGTATCCTGTTTATTGAAAACGTCGGCAACCTGGTCTGCCCGGCAAGCTTCGACCTCGGCGAGCGGCATAAAGTGGCGGTGCTCTCCGTGACCGAAGGAGAAGACAAGCCGCTGAAATATCCGCATATGTTTGCCGCCGCCTCCCTCATGCTGCTGAACAAGGTCGACCTGCTGCCGTACCTGAATTTCGACGTGGATAAGTGCCTGGCTTACGCCCGGGAAGTGAACCCGGACATTGAGATCCTGCTGCTTTCCGCCACGCGCGGCGACGGGATGGACGCCTGGCTGAACTGGCTGGAGAACGAACGATGTGCATAGGCGTCCCCGGACAAATTCATTCCCTCGACGGCAATCAGGCCAAAGTGGAGGTCTGCGGCATCCTGCGCGATGTCGACCTGACGCTGGTAGGCAGCCACGATGAGACCGGCGCAACGCGTCTCGGCCAGTGGGTGCTGGTTCACGTGGGTTTTGCCATGAGCGTGATTAATGAGGAAGAAGCCCGCGACACGCTGGATGCGCTACAGAATATGTTTGACGTCGAGCCGGACGTGGGCGCCCTGCTGTATGGCGAGGAGCGATAACACATGCGTTACGTTGATGAATATCGCGCGCCGGAGCAGGTGTTGCAGCTTATCGATCGCCTGAAAACCCGCGCCTCGCTGCTGGACTACACGAAAGAAAAACCGCTGCGGATCATGGAGGTGTGCGGCGGACACACCCACGCCATCTTTAAATTTGGCCTCGACCAGCTGCTGCCGGAGAACATCGAGTTTATCCACGGCCCCGGCTGCCCGGTATGCGTGCTGCCGATGGGGCGCATCGACAGCTGTATCGACATCGCCAGCCGCCCCGGTGTGATTTTTTGCACCTTTGGCGACGCCATGCGTGTTCCGGGAAAAAATGGCTCGCTGCTCCAGGCGAAGGCGCGCGGCGCGGACGTGCGGATCGTCTACTCACCGATGGATGCCCTGACGCTGGCGATGGCTAATCCTGAGCGTAAGGTCGTCTTTTTCGGGCTGGGTTTTGAAACCACCATGCCCGCCACCGCCATTACCCTCCAGCAGGCGAAAGCCCGCAACGTCACTAACTTTTACTTTTTCTGCCAGCACATCACGCTTATTCCCACGCTGCGCAGCCTGCTTGAAGCGCCGGATAACGGTATCGACGCGTTTCTGGCGCCGGGCCACGTCAGCATGGTGATCGGCACAGAAGCCTACGGTTTTATCGCTGAACAGTACAATCGTCCGTTAGTGGTGGCTGGTTTCGAGCCACTTGATCTACTGCAAGGCGTGACCATGCTGGTTGAGCAGAAAATAGCGGCCCTGAGTGCGGTGGAAAATCAGTATCGTCGCGTGGTGCCCGATGCAGGTAACAGACGGGCACAGCAGGCCATAGCCGACGTGTTTAGCGTCGAAGGCGACAGCGAGTGGCGCGGACTGGGGCTGATTGCCGAATCCGGCGTACACCTGACGCCCGCGTATCGCGCCTTCGACGCCGAAGCGCATTTCCGCCCGCAGCCGCAGCAGGTGTGCGACGATCCCCGCGCCCGCTGTGGCGACGTACTCACCGGCAAATGCAAACCTCATCACTGCCCGTTATTTGGCAACGCCTGTAACCCGCAAACCGCGTTTGGCGCGCTGATGGTCTCTTCCGAAGGGGCATGCGCCGCGTGGTATCACTATCGCAACCAGGAGTGTGAAGCATGAACACGGTGGAAATGGCGCACGGAAGCGGTGGACAGGCGATGCAGCAGCTGATTAACCGGCTGTTTATGGAAGCCTTTAATAACCCCTGGCTCGCCGAGCAGGAAGATCAGGCGCGTATTGACCTCGCGGCCCTGACCGCCCACGGTGACAGGCTGGCGTTCTCTACCGACAGCTACGTGATTGACCCGCTGTTCTTCCCGGGAGGCGATATCGGCAAGCTCGCCGTCTGCGGCACGGCAAACGACGTCGCCGTCAGCGGCGCGATCCCCCGCTACCTCTCCTGCGGGTTTATCCTCGAAGAAGGGTTACCAATGGAGACGCTCACGGCGGTGGTCAACAGCATGGCGCACACCGCCCGCGAGGCGGGGATCGCCATCGTCACCGGGGATACCAAGGTGGTGCAGCGCGGCGCGGCGGATAAGCTCTTCATCAACACAGCCGGGATGGGCGCGATCCCTGCCGACATTCACTGGGGCGCGCAGCAGCTTTGCGCAGGCGACGTGCTGATTGTCAGCGGCACGCTGGGCTGCCACGGGGCAACCATCCTGAACCTGCGCGAAGGCCTGGGGCTGGATGGCGAGCTGCGCAGTGACTGCGCGGTACTCACGCCGCTGATCCAGACGCTGCGCGACATGCCGGGCGTAAAAGCCCTGCGCGACGCCACGCGGGGCGGCGTGAATGCCGTCGTGCACGAGTTCGCGGCAAGCTGCGGCTGCGGGATTGAGCTGACCGAGCGCGGCCTGCCCGTTAAGCCCGCCGTGCGCGGGCTGTGCGAGCTACTAGGTCTAAACCCGCTTAACTTTGCCAATGAGGGCAAGCTGGTGATCGGCGTGGAACGCGCGGCGGCGGAAGCCGTACTTGCACAGCTGCGCACGCATCCTTTAGGGAAAGACGCGGCCATCATCGGCGACGTGGTTGAGCGCAAAGGGGTGCGCCTGACCGGGCTTTACGGCGTGAAGCGCACGCTGGATCTGCCGCACGCTGAACCGTTACCCCGAATTTGCTAGACCGCGCCAAAAGCGGTCAGCGCTGAATTTCTCTTTTTGCCAGTTTCTATTGGAAAGCAACAATGCCGTATACACCGATGAGCGATCTTGGACAGCAGGGCCTGTTTGACATCACGCGCACACTTTTACAACAGCCCGATCTCGGCGCGCTGAGCGATGCCCTGACGCGGCTGGTCAGGCAATCAGCGCTGGCGGACAGCGCCGCCATTGTGCTCTGGCATAGCGCAACCCACCGCGCGAGCTATTTCTCAACGCGTGATAACGGCAAAATCTTCGAATATGAAGATGAAACGTTTCTGGCCCACGGCCCGGTGCGGCGTATCCTCTCCCGCCCGGAAGCGCTGCACTGCAATTTTGACCAGTTTCGCCAGGCCTGGCCGAAGCTGGCAGAGAGCAATCTTTACCACCCATTCGGCCACTACAGCATGCTGCCGCTGGCGGTGGAAGGGCAAATTTTTGGCGGCTGCGAGTTTATCCGCGATACCGACCAGCCCTGGAGCGAGGCGGAGTACGAACGCCTGCACACCTTTACCCAGATTGTGGCCGTTGTCGCGGAGCAGATCCAAAGCCGCGTCACCAATAATGTGGACTACGACCTGCTGAGCCGCGAGCGCGATAACTTCCGCATTCTGGTTGCCATCACCAACGCCGTGCTCTCCCGCCTGGACATGGATGAGTTGGTCAGCGAAGTGTCAAAAGAGATCCATCACTATTTTAAAATCGATGCCATCAGCATTGCGCTACGCGGCAACCGGAAAGGCAAGCTCAACATCTACTCCACCCACTACCTTGATGAAGCCAACCCGGCGCACGAGCAGAGCGAAGTGGACGAAGCGGGAACGCTGTCCGAGCGGGTATTTAAAAGCAAAGAGATCCTGCTGCTCAATCTCAATGAACAGGATCCGGTAGCCCCCTACGAGCGGATGTTGTTCAACACCTGGGGCAACAAGATCCAGACCCTGTGCCTGCTGCCGCTGATGTCCGGCAACACCATGCTCGGCGTGCTTAAACTGGCGCAGTGCGATGAAGCCGTATTTACCACCGCTAACCTGAAGCTGCTGCGCCAGATCGCCGAGCGTATCTCCATTGCGCTGGATAACGCCCTCGCCTATCAGGAGATCCATCGCCTGAAGGAGCGGCTGGTGGACGAAAACCTGGCGCTGACCGAGCAGCTCAACAACGTGGACAGCGAGTTTGGCGAAATCATCGGGCGCAGCGATGCCATGTACAGCGTCCTTAAGCAGGTGGAAATGGTGGCGCAGAGCGACAGCACGGTGCTGATCCTCGGTGAAACCGGCACCGGGAAAGAGCTGATTGCCCGGGCGATCCACAACCTGAGCAACCGCAACAGCCGCCGGATGGTGAAGATGAACTGCGCGGCGATGCCTGCGGGCTTACTGGAAAGCGACCTGTTCGGCCACGAGCGCGGCGCCTTTACCGGCGCCAGCAGCCAGCGGCTGGGCCGTTTTGAACTGGCGGATAAAAGCTCGTTGTTCCTCGACGAAGTGGGCGATATGCCGCTGGAGCTTCAGCCCAAGCTGCTGCGCGTTTTGCAGGAGCAGGAGTTCGAGCGCCTCGGCAGCAACAAGCTGATCCAGACCGACGTGCGTCTGATTGCCGCCACCAATCGCGATCTGAAAAAAATGGTCGCCGACCGCGAGTTTCGCAGCGATCTTTACTATCGCCTGAACGTCTTCCCGATCTGCCTGCCGCCGCTGCGCGAGCGCCCGGAAGATATTCCGCTGCTGGTGAAAGCCTTTACCGCGAAGATTGCCCGCCGGATGGGGCGAAATATCGACAGTATTCCTGCCGAAACGCTACGCACACTCACGGCGATGGAGTGGCCGGGGAACGTGCGCGAGCTGGAAAACGTCATTGAGCGCGCGGTCCTGCTGACGCGCGGGAACGTGCTCCAGCTCTCCCTGCCAGAGGTTACTCTCTCTGAAACGACCGTGACCGCAACCGAGCTTGCGAAAGAGGGAGAAGATGAATATCAGCTCATTATGCGAGTGCTGAAGGAGACCAACGGCGTGGTAGCCGGACCGAAAGGTGCGGCGCAACGGCTGGGGCTGAAGCGTACCACCCTGCTCTCGCGCATGAAGCGTCTGGGAATCGATAAAGAGAGCCTGAATTAACCCGTCATTCCGGCGACGTCGCCCTGCGCGTAATTTGTCGCCCACTGCGGCGCGGAGCCGGTTATTTTTTGGGCCGATACTTTTCGGGTAATTCCGGAACCGGACGGCGATCGTCGATCAGATGACGGATGGTCAGAATCGGATGGCGCCATAACATACGTGGCCCTGCCCAGCGCATCACCTGCTTCATCTCTTCCCGTCGGGCGGGTTGATAACAGTGCACAGGGCACTGTTTGCAGGCAGGTTTTTCCTCACCAAACACGCATTTATCCAGCCGCTTATCGGCATAAGCCTTGAGCGCCGAATAGTGCCCCTCTTCTTTTATGGCGTGCGGACACCTGTTTTCGTACAGGGCGATCATTCTGGCGATCGTCTTTTTTTCTCGTGAAATACGTTTACCGGACATAACGTCGTCCTCAACAATAAAGTGCATTTATAATACCCTTTTATCCGCACATTTTCAGTCATTGCATTCCATTTTCTGAAGCGCCCTTCCAGAATTACCCCGCCCCCCGCTGCGTTTTACTGGTATTTTATACAGGCATAAATAACCACCTTTGACCGCATTCACCGGAGAGCTTATGCAAGAGATCGCGATCGCCAAACCCTATCGTCACTTGAAAGTGGGTTACTTCAGAAAACGTCATGAAGACCGTAAAACGAAAATTCCAAAACGGTACAGCGTACACGCTGCGCTGAGCCTGAAAGGCGACTGGCTTGAGCAAGCGGGATTTACCACCAACTCGCAGGTTCGGGTGGGCGTCGAGCACGGAAAAATCATCATTGAATTAATGGCGGAAGATGCCTCGTAAAGTCGTGACTTTTTTCTGCGCCGCACCTTTTTTTCATGCGACAATAGAAGGAACAATCGGCCATTGAGCCGCTCAAAGCGTAATATTTTCAAAGAAATGGATATCATAACTCCATGAGCACAATCGACAATTTCGACGCGCATACGCCAATGATGCAGCAGTACCTGAAGCTGAAGGCCCAGCATCCGGAAATTCTGCTGTTTTACCGTATGGGCGATTTTTACGAGCTTTTTTATGACGATGCGAAACGTGCGTCTCAGCTGCTCGACATTTCCCTGACGAAACGTGGCGCGTCGGCAGGCGAGCCCATCCCGATGGCGGGTATCCCGCATCACGCGGTTGAAAACTATCTGGCGAAGCTGGTGAACCAGGGTGAGTCTGTCGCTATCTGCGAACAAATTGGCGACCCGGCCACGTCGAAAGGCCCCGTTGAGCGCAAGGTCGTGCGCATCGTCACGCCGGGAACCATCAGCGATGAGGCCCTGCTTCAGGAGCGCCAGGATAACCTGCTGGCGGCGATCTGGCAGGACAGTAAAGGGTTTGGCTACGCCACGCTGGATATCAGCTCCGGTCGTTTTCGCCTGAGTGAACCGGCTGACCGTGAAACCATGGCGGCTGAACTACAGCGCACCAATCCGGCAGAACTGCTTTATGCAGAGGATTTCGCCGAGACGGCGCTGATTGAAGGTCGCCGCGGCCTGCGTCGTCGCCCACTGTGGGAGTTCGAAATTGATACCGCGCGCCAGCAGTTGAACCTGCAATTTGGCACGCGCGATTTGATTGGCTTTGGCGTAGAAAACGCCCCGCGCGGGCTGTGCGCAGCAGGCTGCCTGTTGCAGTACGTTAAGGATACGCAGCGTACCGCCCTGCCCCATATCCGTTCCATTACCATGGAGCGTCAGCAGGACAGCATCATCATGGATGCCGCCACCCGCCGCAACCTGGAGATCACTCAGAATCTCGCTGGCGGCATGGAAAATACGCTGGCGTCGGTTCTCGACAGCACGGTTACCCCCATGGGCAGCCGTATGCTCAAACGCTGGCTGCATATGCCGATCCGCAATACCGACACGCTGATCGGTCGCCAGCAAACCATTGCCGCATTGCAGGATCGTTACACCGACTTGCAGCCGGTGCTGCGTCAGGTGGGTGATCTTGAGCGTATCCTGGCGCGCCTGGCACTGCGCACCGCGCGTCCACGCGATCTCGCCCGTATGCGCCACGCGTTCCAGCAGTTGCCGGAACTGCGCGCCCAGCTGGGAGAGATCGACAGCGCGCCAGTGCAGAAGCTGCGCGAAACCATGGGCGAATTTACCGAGCTTCGCGAACTGCTGGAACGCGCCATCATTGATGCGCCGCCTGTTCTGGTGCGGGATGGCGGGGTTATTGCTCCAGGTTATAACGAAGAGCTGGACGAATGGCGTGCGCTGGCCGATGGCGCGACGGATTATCTGGATAAGCTGGAAATCCGCGAGCGTGAACGTCTGGGGCTCGACACCCTGAAAGTCGGCTACAACGCGGTACACGGTTACTATATCCAGATCAGCCGTGGGCAGAGCCACCTGGCACCTATTCACTACGTTCGCCGCCAGACGCTGAAAAATGCCGAGCGCTACATTATTCCCGAGCTGAAAGAGTACGAAGACAAAGTGCTCACGTCGAAAGGTAAAGCGCTGGCGCTGGAGAAACAGCTGTATGACGAGCTGTTCGACATCCTGATGCCGCACCTGGCTGACCTGCAACTGAGCGCCGCTGCGCTGGCCGAGCTGGATGTCCTGGTAAACCTGGCCGAGCGCGCCGATACGCTGAACTACACCTGTCCGACCTTTACTGACAAACCCGGCATTCGCATTACCGAAGGCCGCCACCCGGTGGTTGAGCAGGTGCTGAACGAACCGTTTATTGCCAACCCGTTGAACCTGTCACCGCAGCGAAGAATGCTGATCATTACCGGCCCCAACATGGGCGGTAAAAGCACCTATATGCGCCAGACAGCCCTTATCGCGCTGCTCGCCTACATCGGCAGCTACGTTCCGGCGCAGAAAGTTGAGATTGGCCCTATCGACCGTATCTTCACCCGTGTGGGTGCGGCGGACGATCTGGCGAGCGGTCGCTCTACCTTTATGGTCGAGATGACCGAAACCGCCAACATTCTGCATAACGCGACAGAGAACAGTCTGGTGTTGATGGACGAAGTAGGACGCGGTACCTCCACCTATGACGGCCTGTCCCTGGCCTGGGCGTGCGCGGAAAGTCTGGCAAATAAAATCAAGGCGCTGACGCTGTTCGCAACGCACTATTTCGAACTGACACAGCTGCCAGAGAAAATGGAAGGCGTGGCTAACGTCCACCTTGATGCGCTTGAGCACGGCGACACCATCGCCTTTATGCACACGGTGCAGGACGGCGCGGCAAGCAAGAGTTATGGCCTGGCCGTCGCGGCGCTGGCGGGCGTGCCAAAAGAGGTGATCAAGCGCGCGCGTCAGAAACTGCGTGAACTGGAAAGTTTGTCACCGAATGCGGCGGCGACGCAGATAGATGGTACGCAGATGTCACTGCTGGCGGTCCCGGAAGAGACCTCTCCGGCCGTGGAAGCGCTGGAAAATCTCGACCCGGATTCCCTGACGCCGCGACAGGCGCTGGAGTGGATTTATCGGTTGAAGAGTCTGGTTTAGTTCTCTGCGGTCTTTTTTGCCGGGTGGCGGCTTCGCCTTACCCGGCCTACAAAACCCGTAGGCCCGGTAAGCGTAGCGCCACCGGGCAAAGGACCGCACAATATTATCGCCCGGTAAGCGCAGCCGCCACCGGGCTTTTTTACAGCAGCGGCGGGATCGTCGGCACCTGCGGCGCCTCATCAATATCCTTCTGCGTCATGCGGAACGCTTCCGGGTAATGCTCGCGGCTGGTACGGCGCAGCGGTTCGGTATCGCGCCAGGTATAAAGACAGTGCTGACACTGGTATACCGTCCAGACACCTTTCACCGGTGATGTTGCCATCACTTCAATATGTTCATCGGCACAACGTGGACAAATCATTTTTTCCTCCTTATTGACGTGCCGCCAGCATCGCGGTCAGTTTTTCGGCCCAGGCTTTGGTTTCAGGGAGATCCTGTACCGGCTGGCTGTAGTGACCACGGTTGTCCGGGGCAACAGGGGTGGTGGCATCAATGATCAGCTTGTCAGTGATCCCCGCCGGGCTGGAGCCGGGGTCAAGCTCGAGCACAGACATATTCGGTAGCTGTACCAGATCGCCTGCCGGATTGACCTTCGATGACAGCGCCCACATCACCTGCGGCAGGTTAAACGGATCGACATCTTCATCCACCATAATCACCATCTTCACGTAACCCAGACCGTGTGGCGTGGTCATGGCGCGGAGCCCGACCGCACGGGCAAAACCGCCGTAACGCTTTTTAGTGGAGATAATCGCCAGCAGACCGTGGGTGTACATGGCGTTCACCGCCTGCACTTCCGGGAATTCCGCCTTCAGCTGCTGATAGAGCGGTACGCAGGTGGCGGGCCCCATCAGATAATCAATTTCGGTCCACGGCATGCCCAGGTAGAGAGATTCGAAAATCGGTTTAGTGCGGTAAGAAACTTTGTCGATACGCACAACCGTCATGTTGCGCCCGCCGGAGTAGTGACCGGTAAACTCACCGAAGGGCCCTTCAATTTCACGTTTCCGGCCTTCAATCACCCCTTCCAGGATCACTTCCGACCCCCACGGCACATCGAAACCGGTCAGCGGAGCCGTCGCAATCGGATACGGGCTTTCACGTAGCGCACCGGCCATCTCATACTCGGATTGATCGTATTTCAGCGGCGTGGCGCCCATCAGGGTGATGATCGGATCGTTACCCAGCGTAATGGCAATTGGCAGGTCTTCGCCGCGCTCTTCTGCCTTATGCAGATGCAACGCAATATCGTGCATCGGCACCGGTTGCAGGCCGAGCTTACGCTTGCCCTTCACTTCCATACGATAGATCCCGACGTTCTGCTTGCCGAAGTGATCGGGGTCGAGCGGATCGCGGGAGACAACGCATGCTTTATCGAGATAAAAGCCCCCGTCACCGTCGTTCAGGCGGAACAGCGGCAGAATGTCGAACAGGTTAATGTCTTCCCCGTCCACCGTGTTCTGCGCCCAGGCCGGGTTTGCACGACGCTCTGGCGCGACGGGAAATTTGTCCCAGCGACGAATAAACTCGTCGATCTGTTTTTTCACCGGGGTATTCGCCGGCAGCCCCATCGAAATAGCGTGGTTTTGCCACGAGCCGATAGTGTTCATCACCACACGGGCATCGGTGAAACCGCGAATATTATCGAACCACAGCGCAGGCGCGCCATCGCCAATGCGCCCGGTAGCGTTGGCGGCCGCCGCTAAATCCGGCTCAGCGTTTACCTCTTCCTCAATTTTCAGCAGCTGCCCTTGCTCATCGAGCGCCTGCAAGAAGCTTCTCAAATCATCAAATGCCATCTTTATTCTCCTGTGAAAAATGTTTCGCTGCCTGCAAACCTTCCCAGCGTCGGGCTTTTTTATGCTCCAGACCGAACTGGTCGAGAACGCGGGTCACGATATGATGGGTAATGTCATCGGCGGTTTGCGGGTGGTTGTAGTACGCAGGCATAGGCGGCACCATCGCCACGCCCATGCGGGAAAGGGCAAGCATGTTCTCGAGATGGATGGTGCTGAGCGGCGTCTCACGGGGAACCAGCACCAGCTTGCGTCCCTCTTTCAGCACCACGTCTGCCGCACGCCCTACCAGCCCTTCGGCGTAGCCCGCGCGGATACCCGCCAGCGTTTTCATGCTGCACGGGATGACGATCATGCCGTCGGTGCGAAACGAGCCGGAGGAGATGGTGGCAGCCTGATCGGCCGGGCTATGGACGACATCCGCCAGGGCAGCAACGTCATGCGCAGTGAAGGGCGTTTCCAGCTCAATCGTGGTTTTTGCCCACTTCGACATCACCAGATGCGTTTCCACCTCCGGCATTTCCCGCAGCGCCTGCAACAACGCCACGCCTAATTGCGCACCCGTTGCGCCCGTCATTCCCACAATCAATCTCATTCAGCACCTCAATAAGTTTGTTCGTATACGAACATATTAATTAACCTACGCCTTGATCCTGCTGCTGACAAGATCGTTCGCATACGATCACACTAATCGCTAAAAAACTCTCGCGTTAAAATTCAGCCCGAGAGCGGCTATCATAGAGGGAGTATTTTTCCGTCGGAGTGTCCATGGAGTTAAGACAAGAAGCTTTTCACCTGCTACGTCAGCTTTTTCAACAGCATACCGCCCAGTGGCAGCACGCATTGCCCGAACTGACAAAGCCACAGTATGCGGTGATGCGGTCAATTGCTGAAAATCCTGGCATTGAGCAGGTTGCCCTGACTGAAGTCGCGGTGAGCACCAAAGCGACGCTGGCAGAAATGCTGAGCCGCATGGAAGCACGCGGCCTGGTCAGGCGCGAGCACGATCCGGCGGACAAGCGCCGTCGGTTTGTCTTTCTGACGGCCGAAGGTGAGGCCCTGCTTGAGAGCAGTAAACCGATTGGAAATGAGGTGGATGAGACGTTTTTAGGGCGCCTTAACGGCGCGGAACGAGAGCAATTTTCAGCGCTCATTAAAAAGATGATGCAGGATTAAGTAACCCTGACGCGCATAAAATCAATAAATGTTCGCACTTTCGCGGGCACATGCCGGGCATCAGGATAAACGGCATAGATGCCCTGCTGAGCGAACGTGTACGCCGGTAACAGCGAGACCAGTTCCCCTGCATCCAGTGCGTTTCGCACCAGCCACTCCGGCAGCAGCGCCACTCCACATCCCGCGAGGGCAAAAGCCATCAGCGCCTGGGCGCTGTCTGCATACAGGCGCGGCGCTTTCTTGATCTCAAAGGAAACCGGCTGCCCATCAACGCCTCTCATCTGCCAGCGCAGCGGCGAGGTTAAACGCTCGTGAATGATCCAGTCCGCTTCCGCCAGCTGCTCCAGCGAGTTAACCGGATGGTTTGCCAGCCAGCCTGGCGTTGCCACGGGCAGGATGGTGAAGGAGGTCATCAACGCGGCGTGGTAGCGCGAATCTGCAAGCGTGCCGAGCCGGATAGCGACATCGAAGCGCTCGGCGATAAGATCGGCATGCAAAGAGGACGAGACATGCCGCACGCGAAGGTCCGGGTGCAACTGGCTAAATTCAGCCAGCAAAGGCACCACCACCTGCGAGCCATATTCGGGCGTGGTGGTGATCCGCAGTTCTCCCGTCAGCCCGGCGTGGTTGGCGCGAACGTCATCCTGCAATCGCTCTGCATACCGTAACAGCATCACGCTTCGTTGATGAAAGAGCTTCCCCGCCTCGGTCAGCGTCAGGCGTCGGGTGGTTCGCAGCAACAGGGTGACGCCCAGCTCCTCTTCAAGCTGACGAATATGAAAGCTGACCACCGCTTTTGTCAGCCCCATCGCCTCCGCTGCGGCGGTGAAACTGCCGGTGTCCGCTACGGCGATAAACATCGCCGTACGCTGTAAATTAAGCATCGCTTGCCTGGTTAACTGTCAAAATAATGTTGACAGTATATCGTGCTTTGTCGCGTTTATCCGTAACGCGCGGGCCGATACGATACGCCACCTCACCGGAGGAACTTCCATGACGTATCGCAGCAAAATCGCCGTCGTCTTTCTGCTCGGCTTTTTCCTTGATTTGATAAACATGTTTATTGCCAGTATCGCCTTTCCGGCGATGGCTCGCGCTTTCAATACCACACCTTCCGCGCTTGCCTGGGTAAGTAACGGATACATTGCCGGGCTGACGCTAGTCATCCCTTTCAGCAGTATCCTGACGCGCCGCGTCGGGCCGAAGCGCGTTATCCTGCTCTCACTGCTTCTCTTTAGCGCGGCCTCCGTTGCGGCGGGTCTCTCATCTTCGCTGGAAAGTCTGATTGCCTGGCGAGTCGTACAGGGCGCCGGAGGGGGTTTACTGATCCCGGTTGGTCAGGCGCTGACCTGGCAACAGTTTAAGCCTCATGAGCGGGCCAGACTCTCCTCGGCGGTGATGCTGGTCGCACTGCTTGCCCCCGCGTGCTCACCGGCTGTGGGCGGTATGCTGGTTCAGACATTCAGCTGGCGCTGGATATTTTTTGCCACCCTGCCCGTCGCCATTGTCACCTTTGCTTTGGCCTGCGCGTGGCTTAAAACAGAACCGTCGCCGATAAACACCACCAGGACAGTAAACCTGTCTTTGCTGACGGATCCGCTGTTGCGCTTATCCATGCTTATCTATGTGTGCGTACCCGGCATTTTTATCGGCGTGAACGTAACGGGCATGTATTACCTCCAGAGCGAGGCCAATATGACACCCGCCGCAACGGGCATGCTTATGCTGCCGTGGTCTGTGGCTTCGTTTGTGGCTATCACCGCGACAGGACGCTATTTCAACCGTATCGGCCCCCGGCCGCTGGTGGTCATCGGTTGCCTTTTGCAGGCGACGGGCATTCTGCTTTTAGTTAACGTCGGCCCGGCAATGCTGCTACCTGCCGTTGCGTTTGCGCTGATGGGCGCGGGGGGAAGCCTTTGCAGCAGTACGGCTCAGAGCAGCGCGTTTTTGACGATGCGACCGAAAGATATGCCCGATGCCAGAGCGCTATGGAATCTGAATCGTCAGTTGAGCTTTTTTGCGGGCGCTCTGCTGCTGGCGCAGGCGCTGAGCTTCATGCAGGATTATGTCGCGCCGCTGGCCGCCTGGCACGGGATGTTTGTTTTTGCCGCAGTCATCACCCTACTGCCCGTACTGTACGTCTACCGTCTTAACAACACGCAGTTACTTGCGCAACTGCAACAGGAGCAACCATGACCCATTTCGAACAAGAGATCCTCGACATTCACGTCGCCCTTGAAAACTGGTTAGGTGCAGGCGAAGGCGATCGGGACGCCCTGCTCGCCCGTTTCCGTCCGGATTTTCTGATGGTTCCACCTAGTGGCAACCCTTTAGATCATCACGCGCTTGCCCAATTTTTATATGCGCAGCGGGGAACCCGACCGGGGCTCAGGATCGACATTGATGCGTTAACAACGCTTCAGACATGGGACAACGGCGCAGTGCTCCATTACCGGGAGACGCAAACCCGGCCAGGCCAGCCCGTCAACGTGCGCTGGTCAACCGCGGTGCTTAATCAGGAAGGGGATAACATCACCTGGCGTTTGCTGCACGAAACGGCGCAGCCGTAAGGCATAAAAAAGGCCCGTCTCACGACGGGCCTTTTCTGACGAATGGTTGCTTACTCGCGGAACAGCGCTTCGATATTCAGACCTTGCCCTTGCAGGATTTCACGCAGGCGACGTAGTCCTTCAACCTGAATCTGGCGAACACGTTCACGGGTCAGGCCAATCTCACGACCGACGTCTTCCAGTGTCGCAGCTTCATACCCCAGTAAACCGAAACGACGTGCCAGCACTTCACGCTGTTTGGCGTTCAGTTCGAACAGCCATTTGACGATGCTCTGTTTCATGTCATCGTCCTGCGTGGTGTCTTCCGGGCCGTTGTCTTTTTCATCGGCCAGGATGTCCAGCAGCGCTTTTTCGGAGTCGCCACCCAGCGGGGTGTCAACCGAGGTAATGCGCTCGTTGAGACGCAGCATACGGCTTACGTCATCAACCGGTTTGTCGAGTTGCTCTGCAATCTCTTCCGCACTTGGCTCGTGGTCCAGTTTATGGGACAACTCGCGCGCGGTACGCAGATAAACATTCAACTCTTTGACGATGTGGATCGGCAGTCGAATCGTACGGGTCTGGTTCATAATAGCCCGTTCGATGGTCTGACGAATCCACCAGGTCGCGTAGGTTGAGAAACGGAACCCGCGTTCCGGGTCAAACTTCTCAACTGCGCGGATGAGACCTAAGTTGCCCTCTTCAATCAGATCCAGCAGAGCCAGACCACGATTGCCGTAACGGCGGGCAATTTTCACGACCAGTCGCAGGTTACTTTCGATCATGCGACGACGCGAGGCAACATCACCACGCAAAGCACGACGTGCGAAATAGACTTCTTCTTCGGCCGTTAGCAGTGGGGAGTAACCAATCTCCCCAAGGTAAAGCTGAGTCGCGTCCAGCACACGCTGTGTGGCACCCTGCGATAACAGCTCTTCTTCAGCCAAATCGTTATCACTGGGTTCCTCTTCTACTAAGGCTTTTTCGTCAAAAGCCTCTGCTCCGTTCTCATCAAATTCCGCGTCTTCATTTAAATCATGAACTTTCAGCGTATTCTGACTCATAAGGTGGCTCCTACCCGTGATCCCTGGACGAGACACCCTTGCTGGCATGTCCCATCAATTTATCGCTGCGGTAAATATTGCAGCGGGTTTACGGATTTCCCCTTGTAACGAATTTCAAAATGCAAGCGTGTAGAACTGGTTCCGGTGCTACCCATGGTAGCGATTTTTTGCCCCGCCTTAACTTCTTGTTGTTCCCGGACCAGCATAGTGTCGTTATGGGCGTAGGCACTCAGGTAATCATCATTATGTTTGATGATAATAAGATTACCGTAACCGCGCAGTGCGTTACCGGCATAGACAACGCGCCCGTCTGCGGTCGCGATGATTGCCTGTCCTTTACTGCCTGCGATATCGATCCCTTTGTTGCCCCCCTCAGAGGTAGCGAAGTTCTCGATAATCTTGCCGTCAGTTGGCCAGCGCCAGGTGGTGATTGACGAGCTGGCATTCTGACTGCTTGCAGTCGGTACAGTAGAGCTAACCACAGGTGCCGTAGTCGGTGCTGTGACAACAGTCGCAGTACCTTTATTATTCGGCAACATTTTGTTAGCACTCTGATCACCTGAATCCTCAGAATACGTAATTACAGGTTGTGAAGCAACCACCGTGGTGGATTTTTGTGCAGGCTTAACGCTGTTATTTTGAGCCGTCACATCTGCCGCTGAAACCGTGTTGCCAGGCGTCAGTGGGGTACCCGTTGCATTGCCTACCTGGAGCGTTTGCCCGACTTCCAGACCATACGGGGCCTGGACGTTGTTTCGCTGTGCCAGATCGCGGAAATCGTTCCCGGTGATCCAGGCAATATAGAACAGCGTATCGCCGCGCTTCACGGTATAGGTGCTGCCGCCGGTATAGCTACCTTTCGGAATGTTCCCATACTTACGGTTATACACTATGCGGCCATTTTCGGTCTGAACAGGCTGATCCACTGGCTGAATCTGCGAAGGCTGCGTAACTGGACGCTGAACCGGCTGGATCTGCGGAGTTTGCTGCGCCGTGGACGTGCCCATTTTAGGCGGAGGGGTAATCAACATTCCGCTGGACGTGTTACCCGAGCCGCTGGTTCCATTGACGGAACTGACGGGCGCAGGTGCATTGTCAGAACTTGTACAGCCTGCCAGCCAGAGCGAAACCAGTGATAATGCCGCAACACGGCTGATGGTGAATTTTGGGCTTCCCGCGCTCATTTATCCCCCAGGAATGTGTTAACTACCAGTGACTTAAAAATAACCGTGATGGCACGAACCTATCGCGCCACACCATACGCTGAATTTGCCTCAATAACCCTGGAAAAATCCGAGTCTCAGGCCAGCTCGCCCTTAACCAGGGGCACAAAGCGCACGGCTTCCACGGTATCGATAATAAACTCGCCGCCGCGTCGACGAACGCGCTTTAAAAGCTGCTGCTCATCGCCGACGGGCAAAACTAGAATGCCGCCCTCGTCCAGCTGCGAGAGAAGTGCAGCGGGAATTTCAGGTGGCGCGGCCGTGACTATTATGGCGTCAAACGGGGCGCGAGCCTGCCAACCCTGCCATCCATCGCCGTGGCGTGTCGATACATTATGTAAATCAAGCTGTTTCAGGCGACGGCGCGCCTGCCACTGCAAGCCTTTAATCCGTTCCACGGAACAGACATGGTGCACAAGGTGGGCCAGGATCGCGGTCTGATACCCTGAACCGGTGCCAATTTCCAGCACCCGGGAGTCTGGCGTTAACTCCAGAAGCTCCGTCATACGCGCCACCATGTAAGGCTGCGAAATCGTCTGGCCTTGCCCGATGGGCAGCGCCACGTTTTCCCACGCTTTGTGTTCAAACGCCTCATCTACAAACTTCTCACGGGGAACCTGGGCAAGCGCATCCAGCACCTGCTCGTTGGCGATCCCCTGTGCGCGTAATTGTTCCAGAAGAGTTTGTACACGTTTACTTACCATTGCGCGTTCACTCCGACCCGATCTAACCAGTCCGACACCACATCATGCGCGCTATAAGCGGTTAAATCTACGTGCAACGGCGTAACGGAAACGTAACCCTCATCCACCGCAGCGAAGTCGGTGTCTGGCCCGGCATCGCATTTATCTCCCGGCGGGCCGATCCAGTACAGGGTATTGCCGCGCGGATCCTGCTGGGGAATAACCTGATCGGCCGGATGGCGACTGCCGCAGCGCGTCACGCGGATCCCTTTGATCTCGTCCAGCGGGAGATCCGGCACGTTAATATTGAGGATACGTCCGGTACGCAGCGGCTCGCGGCCAAGCGCACGGAGAATAGAGCAGGTTACCGCGGCGGCAGTGTCATAGTGGGTGTGGCCGTTTAACGAGACCGCCAGCGCCGGGAACCCCAGGTGACGCCCCTCCATCGCCGCGGCCACGGTGCCGGAGTAAATCACATCATCGCCAAGATTCGGCCCGGCATTGATGCCGGAGACCACAACATCCGGCCGCGGGCGCATCAGCGCATTTACGCCCAGAAACACGCAGTCGGTCGGCGTCCCCATCTGGACGGCAATATCGCCATTCTCAAAGGTAAAGGTGCGAAGTGAAGACTCCAGCGTCAATGAGTTAGACGCGCCACTGCGGTTACGATCGGGAGCCACGACCTGCACATCCGCAAATTCGCGGAGGTGTTTCGCCAGCGTCTGAATACCTGGCGCATGGATCCCGTCATCGTTACTCAGCAATATTCGCATAATCACCCGACGTGTTGATAAGTTCCCTGACAACACTGGTGGCAAAGCTACCTGCCGGCAGCCAGAAGCGTAACTCGACGGTTACGTCATCCCACCAGTTCCAGCTCAGCTGTTGCGGGTAGAGGAGCATCGCACGGCGCGCCGCCTCGACTTTTTCCCGCACCAGCAATGATTGTAATTCTGGCGCATCCGCCACCGCTGACTGCTCAGCGGCCAGCGCCTCGCCCTGAGTTCCCCAGTCGCCTGAGCCCGGCAAGGCGGCGGTAATCATCAGCGCTTTAGCGTCCACGCGCGACTGGGCATCGGCCATCTCATCGGCCGTTGCCACAAACCAGCTTCCGCGTCCCGCTAATTGTAGCGCATCGCCGACAACAACTTGATTCGCGTCCGGTTTTTTCAGCCGTTCGCTCACAATCTGATTAAACAACGCACTGCGGGCTGCCGACAACCAAAAACTGCGTTTATTCCTGTCGCGCACCGGCGCGCTGCTTTGCGCCCAGCGCAGCGCGCCCAGCAGGTTGCTGCCACCAATGCCAAAGCGCTGTGCGCCAAAATAGTTTGGCACGCCGCGTTCGGTAATGGCCTTCAGGCGTTTTTCAACGTCATCGCGGTCGGCCACTTCACGCAGCACTAGCGTGAAATCGTTGCCTTTCAACGCTCCCGGACGCAATTTGCGTTTGTGGCGGGCATACTCCAGTACCTTACAGCCCTCAAGCTCAAATTTGCTTAAATCGGGCATGGCATTGCCGGGCACGCGGGCGCAAAGCCACTGTTCGGTCACGGCATGCTTATCCTTTTGACCGGCAAAGCTCACCTCGCGGGCGTGAATGTTGAGGAATTTTGCCAGCGCGTCCGCCACGAAGCGGGTGTTGCAGCCGTTTTTCAGAATGCGCACCAGGATGTGCTCGCCTTCGCCATCCGGCTCAAAACCCAGATCTTCCACTACCACGAAATCTTCAGGGTTGGCTTTCAGCAGACCCTTGCCCTGCGGTTTACCGTGCAGATACGTCAGGTTGTCGAAATCCGTCATTTGACCGCCTTCACCAGCAGCGCCACGGCTTCACAGGCAATGCCTTCGCCACGACCGGTAAAGCCCAGCTTCTCCGTGGTGGTCGCTTTGACGTTGACGTCGTCCATATGGCAGCCCAGATCTTCAGCGATAAACACGCGCATCTGAGGGATGTGCGGCAGCATCTTCGGTGCCTGAGCAATGATCGTCACATCAACGTTGCCGAGGGTGTAGCCTTTGGCCTGAATACGACGCCAGGCTTCGCGCAGCAGTTCGCGGCTGTCTGCGCCTTTAAAAGCAGGATCGGTGTCCGGGAACAGTTTACCAATGTCGCCCAACGCGGCGGCACCCAGCAGCGCGTCGGTCAGCGCATGCAGCGCCGCGTCGCCATCAGAATGCGCCAGCAAACCTTTTTCGTATGGAATGCGCACGCCGCCAATGATAATTGGGCCAACGCCGCCAAAGGCGTGTACATCAAAACCGTGTCCAATACGCATTATGCCTTCTCCTGAGGGGTCGTACGGGTAAGATAAAATTCCGCGAGCTGTAAGTCTTCCGGGCGCGTCACTTTTATATTATCAGCGCGCCCTTCAACAAGCGTTGGGTGGAAACCGCAATACTCCAGCGCCGAGGCTTCGTCCGTAATGGTCGCTCCTTCTTTAAGCGCACGCGTTAAGCAGTCGTGGAGTAATTCGCGGGGAAAAAATTGTGGCGTCAGCGCGTGCCATAAATCCACGCGCTCGACGGTGTGGGCAATCGCCGGTTTACCCGGTTCGGCACGCTTCATGGTGTCACGCACAGGGGCGGCCAGAATGCCGCCCACGTTACTGGTTTCACTCAGGGCCAGCAGACGTGACAGATCGTCGTGATGCAGACAGGGACGCGCGGCATCGTGCACCAGCACCCACTGCGCGTTCCCGGCAGCCTGAATGCCCGCCAGAACAGAGTCGGCCCGCTCGGCGCCGCCGTCAACAACGGTAATCTGGGGATGATGTGCCAGCGGGAGTTGCGCAAAACGCGCATCGCCGGGGCTGATGGCAATAACCACGCGTTTCACCCGGGCATGCGCCAGCAGCGCTGCCACGGCGTGCTCGAGGATCGTTTTATCACCAATTGAGAGGTACTGCTTGGGACACTCTGTCTGCATGCGACGGCCAAAACCTGCGGCCGGCACCACGGCACAGACGTCCGAAAAAGTTGCTGCCATGTCGTAATCCTGGGCCTGATTATCGATTGTTTTGTGCGGAGCCCTGATTGCGTTTAGACGCATCCGGAACCAGGCGATAAAACGTTTCGCCCGGCTTAGTCATACTGAGTTCATTGCGTGCGCGCTCCTCAATCGCCTCCTGGCCGCCATTGAGGTCATCAATTTCAGCAAAAAGTTGATCGTTACGCGCTTTAAGTTTGGCGTTTGTCGCCTGCTGTGCCGCGACGTCATCGCTCACCCGGCTGTAGTCGTGCAGTCCGTTTTTGCCGAACCACAGCGAATATTGCAGCCAGACCAGCAAAGCCAGCAACAGCAGCGTTAGTTTACCCATCCTGCCCCCTGAAAAAACGGCATCATCATCCCATAACTTTCCGCTGGACTCTACTGCGGGGTTTTAATTATGCCGTAAGTTAGCCCATCAGCCATAAAAACAGCAGGCCAAAGATGACCACAACGGTGGCGATAGTGATGAGCGTACTATACAGGAGCTTGCCGTTGAAAAGGGAGTGCAGCGCCACGCCCACAACCACCGCAACGGGCATCAGCGCCAGAAAGAAAGGCCAGGTATAGAGGAAGAAAAAGAGGGTGTTACCACCGTAGATCAAAAACGGGATACCCAGCGCCAGTAGCCACGATACGAAGCCGACTATCGCCCCAGGGAAGGACCAGGTCGTCTCGTCGTCGGTCGTTAACGGTTCCGACCCGGTGGTAATCATGTAGTTTTCACTGTTGCGCATAGCTAATCCTGTGACCGTGACTCATCGCTCGGGAAGACAGCTCCCGAACGATACCGTCTCAGGATCTGATAATATCGTCCCGTCTGAGCAGGTCTAATAATTGGCTTACTAAATTTGTTACCAATTGTTGACCTTGCAGATGAATCTCAGGGGATTCAGGCGCTTCGTAAACCGATTCAATGCCGGTGAAGTTTCGCAGCTCTCCCGCGCGGGCTTTTTTATACAACCCTTTCGGATCGCGCGCTTCGCAGATTGCCAGCGGCGTATCCACAAACACTTCAATAAAGCGATTCTGCCCCACGCGCTCGCGCACCATCTGACGTTCGGCGCGGTGCGGTGAGATAAACGCCGTTAGCACCACCAGCCCGGCATCCGCCATCAGGCTGGCGACTTCCCCCACCCGACGAATGTTCTCTTTACGATCTTCATCGCTGAACCCTAAATCGCTGCACAGGCCGTGACGCACGTTGTCGCCGTCCAGCAGGTAGGTGCTCACCCCCTGCTGATGCAGCGCCTCTTCCAGTGCGCCTGCCACCGTGGATTTACCGGAGCCAGACAGCCCGGTAAACCACAGCACAACCCCACGGTGACCGTGGAGCTGTTCGCGCTGGGCGACGGTGACCGGATGAGGATGCCAGACGACGTTCTCATCATGGGCAGCCATTACTTGCCTCCCAGCAGATCGCGTGCGCCCCAGTGCGGGAAGTGCTTACGCACCAGCGCGTTAAGCTCCAGCTCAAACGCGCTGAACTCAGAGGCCACGGCAGCCTGCGCGTTTGGCTCACGCACCATCCCGGCACCGACGGTGACGTTGGTCAGGCGGTCAATGAAGATCAGCCCGCCCGTCACCGGATTCTGCTGATACGGATCCAGCACCAGCGGCTCGTCGAAGGTCATATCCACCAGACCGATGCCGTTCAGCGGCAGCTCGCTCACGTCACGGTGGGTCAGGTTGTTGATGTCCACCTGGAACTGAATGCCGTCCACGCGGGCGCGGGTTTTCTTGCCGGCGATTTTAATGTCATAGCTCTGGCCTGCGGTCAGCGGCTGTTCGGCCATCCACACTACATCCACGGATGCGCCCTGCACCGCCGCCAGCGTTTCCTGCGCGTCGACCAGCAGGTCGCCGCGGCTGATATCAATTTCGTCTTTCAGTACCAGGGTTACCGCTTCACCTGCCCCGGCTTCGTCCAGATCGCCATCAAAGGTGACGATACGGGCGATGGTCGATTCCACGCCGGATGGCAGCACCTTGACGCGCTGACCCACCTTCACGGAGCCTGAAGCGAGAGTACCGGAGAAGCCGCGGAAATCGAGGTTCGGACGGTTCACGTACTGCACCGGGAAGCGCATCGGCTGGGTATCGACCACGCGCTGAATTTCAACGGTTTCCAGCACTTCCAGCAGCGTCGGGCCGCTGTACCACGGCATGTTCGCGCTCTGAGAGGCGACGTTATCCCCTTCCAGCGCCGACAGCGGCACAAAGCGAATATCGAGGTTGCCCGGCAGCTGTTCAGCAAAGGTCAGGTAGCTCTGGCGGATCTCGTCGAAACGCGCTTCGCTGTAGTCCACCAGATCCATTTTGTTTACTGCCACCACCAGGTGTTTGATCCCCAGCAGCGTAGAGATAAAGCTGTGACGACGAGTCTGATCCAGCACACCTTTACGGGCGTCGATCAGCAGGATCGCCAGGTCACAGGTGGACGCGCCGGTCGCCATGTTACGGGTGTACTGCTCGTGCCCCGGGGTGTCGGCGATAATAAATTTGCGCTTTTCGGTAGAGAAGTAGCGATAGGCGACATCAATGGTAATGCCCTGCTCGCGCTCCGCCTGCAAGCCGTCCACCAGCAGCGCCAGGTCGAGTTTTTCGCCCTGGGTGCCGTGGCGTTTGCTGTCATTGTGCAGGGAAGAGAGCTGATCTTCGTAGATCTGGCGCGTGTCGTGCAGCAGACGACCAATCAGGGTACTTTTCCCGTCATCCACGCTGCCGCAGGTCAGGAAACGCAGCAGGCTTTTGTACTGTTGGGCGTGCAGATAAGCTTCTACGCCGCCTTCATCGGCAATTTGTTGGGCAATAGTCGTATTCATGGCGGCTCCTTAGAAATAACCCTGACGTTTCTTCAGCTCCATGGAGCCTGCCTGGTCGCGGTCAATCACGCGGCCCTGTCGCTCACTGGTGGTCGACACCAGCATCTCCTCGATGATCTCGGGCAGCGTCTGCGCACTGGATTCCACCGCGCCGGTCAACGGCCAGCAGCCGAGAGTACGGAAACGGACCATCTGTTTTTTGATCACTTCGCCCGGCTGTAAATCAATGCGATCGTCGTCGATCATCATCAGCATGCCGTCGCGCTCCAGCACCGGGCGCTCGGCCGCCAGATACAGCGGAACGATCTCAATATTTTCCAGATAGATGTACTGCCAGATATCCAGCTCGGTCCAGTTGGAGAGCGGGAAGACGCGAATGCTTTCGCCCTTGTTGATCTGGCCGTTGTAGTTGTGCCACAGCTCCGGACGCTGGTTTTTCGGGTCCCAGCGGTGGAAGCGGTCGCGGAAAGAGTAGATACGCTCTTTGGCGCGGGATTTCTCTTCGTCACGTCGCGCGCCGCCGAAGGCCGCATCAAAACCGTATTTATTCAGCGCCTGCTTCAGCCCTTCGGTTTTCATGATGTCGGTATGCTTGGCGCTGCCGTGCACGAACGGGTTGATGCCCATCGCCACCCCTTCCGGGTTTTTGTGCACCAGCAGCTCGCAGCCGTAGGCTTTGGCGGTACGGTCACGAAACTCGTACATCTCGCGGAATTTCCAGCCGGTATCCACGTGTAACAGCGGGAACGGCAGCGTACCCGGATAAAACGCTTTGCGCGCCAGGTGCAGCATGACGCTGGAATCTTTACCGATGGAGTACATCATCACCGGGTTAGAAAACTCGGCGGCCACTTCGCGGATAATGTGGATACTTTCCGCTTCGAGCTGCCGCAGGTGAGTAAGTCGTTTTTGGTCCATAACCGTTCCTTAAGCCAAATTTATAACAGAAGTGCCAAAGCCTTCTGTGTCGGTTGTGTGTTGGAACCAGGCGAGCGTGCTGTGCAGCTGCACCACTTCTCCCACCACGATCAGGGCGGGCATTGGGGCGTCTTTCGCCAGGGTTGCAAGGTCTTGTAAGGTGCCGATGGCGACATGCTGATCGACGCGTGTCCCGCGGGAGATCACCGCTACCGGCGTCGTCGCATCGCGACCGTGCTGAATAAGCTGTTCGCTGATGTCAGCCGCTTTCATCGTGCCCATATAAATCGCCAGCGTTTGTCGGCTCTGGGCGAGATGCGACCAGTCAAACGGCGTGCTGTCGGCTTTATAGTGCCCGGTCACAAAGGTCACGCTCTGGGCGTAATCGCGATGGGTCAGCGGAATACCGGCGTAGGCCGTGACGGCAGACGCCGCCGTAATGCCGGGAACCACCTGGAACGGGACGCCCGCTTCGGCTGCCGCCTGCAACTCCTCGCCACCACGACCGAAGATAAACGGGTCGCCCCCTTTCAGGCGCACCACGGTCTTGCCCGCTTTCGCGGCGGCAATCAGCATCTGGTTGGTGTCGTGCTGGGGCACGGAGTGCTCGCCGGCACGTTTGCCGACGCAAATTTGCTCCGCGTCACGGCGGATCAGCTCGCGAATACCGTCGGTGACCAGGTGGTCATAGAACACGACATCCGCATCCTGAAGAGCCTGGAGGCCACGCAGCGTGAGCAGCCCGGCATCGCCCGGCCCGGCGCCCACCAGAATGATCTCCCCGCCCGTACTGCCGGGGTTATCCAGTTCGTCTTCGAGAATTTGTTGCGCTGCCGTCTCGTTACCGGCCTGCATCAGGCTGGCAAAGCGGCCGCGAAACACACGCTCCCAGAAGCGACGGCGTTCCGTCACGCTGGTCAGACGCGTTTTCAAATGGTTGCGCCAGTAGCTGGCCTTCTCCGCCATGCGTCCGAGGCTGGTCGGCAGCAGCGCTTCGATTTTTTCTCTCAGCACGCGCGCCAGCACCGGGGCGGTGCCGCCGGAGGAGATCGCCACCAGCAGCGGCGAGCGGTCGACAATCGACGGGAAGATAAATGAACATAACGGCTGGTCGTCTACCACGTTCACCAGACGGTGACGGGCCTGAGCTGCGTCGGAGATGCGGCGGTTGAGCGCCCGATCTTCGGTTGCCGCAATCACCAGCACCACGCTGTCGATCTGAGACTCTGCAAAATCCGCCTCTGCAACAATCTGCACCTGCGCCCCGGCGCGTTGCAGGAAGGCGATTTTGCGATCGGCAATTTCACCCGTCCCGACAACCAGTACCGGTCGGTCTTTTAAGGCAGCAAAAAGGGGGAGATAGTCCACAGGCAACAACTCACTAACAACCACGAATAAAGGGACTATAGGGGGCGGCTTAGATCGAATGAAATTACGAATTGGAATGAGTAGTTACTCAATGGAATAACGCCGTGGAAAAGCAAATATCAAAAAGTGCTTAACACGCGAAATTTCGGGCATTTAGGAGCAATTCAAATTGTGTCTACCCGATCACAGTTTCATACTATGCGGGTTAAAATTTTGCTCTGTTTTTAAGGACTCACTATGTTTTCCGCAATGCGCCACCGATTCGTTGCCCTGGCGCTCGGCGTTTGCTTTATCCTTCCGGCTCAGGCAAAAAATCAATCTTACGGTGAAATAGCCAGTATGCAGGCGCGGCATATTGCGACGGTCTTTCCGGGCCGTATGACCGGAACCCCAGCCGAGATGCTCTCGGCAGACTATATCCGTCAGCAGTTTGCGGATATGGGCTATGAGAGCGACATTCGCGCTTTCCACAGCCGCTACATCTATACCACACGCAATAAAACGCAAAACTGGCATAACGTAACCGGCAGCACGGTCATTGCCGCGCACGAAGGAAAGGCGGCTGAGCAGATTATTATTATGGCGCACCTTGATACCTACACGCCGTTGAGCGACGCCGATGTCGATAATAACCTCGGCGGGCTGACGCTTCAGGGACTGGATGACAATGCGGCGGGGCTGGGCGTGATGCTTGAGCTGGCCGAACGCCTGAAGAATATTCCGACGAAATACAGCATTCGCTTTGTTGCGACCAGCGGCGAAGAAGAAGGAAAACTCGGCGCTGAGAATCTCCTTAAGCGCATGAGCGCTGAGGAGAAGAAAAATACGTTGCTGGTGATTAACCTCGATAATCTGATCGTGGGGGATAAGCTCTATTTTAATAGCGGACAGAGCACGCCGAGCAGCGTACGTAAACTCACCCGCGACCGCGCGCTGGCGCTTGCCCGCACGCATGGCGTCTATGCCGCGACAAATCCGGGCGGTAACCCGCAGTATCCTAAAGGCACAGGCTGCTGTAATGACGGTGAAGTGTTTGATAAGGCGGGCATTCCGGTGCTGTACGTCGAGGCGACGAACTGGGCGCTGGGCAAAAAAGATGGCTATCAGCAGCGCAGCAAATCGAAAGCCTTTCCGGACGGGACCAGCTGGCATGATGTGCGGCTGGATAATCAGCAGCACATTGATAAAGCGCTGCCGCAGCGGATTGAGCACCGCAGCCGGGATGTCGTGAAGGTGATGCTGCCGCTGGTGAAGGAGCTGGCGAAAGCGGGGAAAGCCTGATGTCGTTAAGCCCGGTGGCGGCTACGCCTTACCGGGCCTACGTTTCGTGCCGTTGCAGGCCCGGTAAGCGCAGCGCCACCGGGCGAAAAAACATTACCCTTCGTGCAATCCGCACTCGCGCTTCAGCCCAAAGAATCGCGTCTCTTCTTCCGCCATTCCCGGTTCCCATTTACGCGTGGTGTGGGTGTCGCCTACCGACAGGTAGCCTTGATCCCACAGCGGATGGTACTTCAGCCCGTGCTTTTGCAGATACTGGTACACCGTGCGGTTATCCCAGTCGATAATCGGCAGCACTTTAAACACCCCGCGCTGCACCGCCAGCACCGGTAAGGTTGCCCGGCTACCGGACTGCTCGCGGCGCAGGCCCGCGAACCAGGTCTGAGCGTTCAGCTCTTTCAGCGCCCGGTTCATCGGCTCGACTTTGTTGATCTCATTGTATTTCTCAATGCCCTCAACGCCCTGCTCCCACAGCTTGCCGTAACGCGCCTCCTGCCAGGCCGCGCTTTCCGTCGCACGGTAGACTTTGAGGTTCAGCCTGAGCTTATCCGTCAGTTCATCAATAAACTGATAGGTTTCCGGGAACAGATAGCCGGTATCGGTGAGGATCACCGGAATGTCCGGGCGGATCCGATTCACCAGGTGCAGGCTGACCGCCGCCTGGATGCCAAAGCTTGACGACAGCACATAGTCACCCGGCAGGTTTTCCAGCGCCCACGCCACGCGCCCTTCGGCGTCGAGTTTTTCCAGCTGGGCGTTGGTTTCTGCCAGGGCCAGAATGCGTTCGACTTTTGGCAGGTCATTTAGGGCGTTTAGATCGAGTACGGACATAAGAACCTCGTTTGCCTGTTTTGCCGGGCGGCACTGCGTTTGCCCGGCCTACAAAACCCGTAGGCCCGGTAAGCGAAGCGCCACCGGGCAAAGGATGCGTTACTCCCAGAAATCCCTGGCGGGATCGAGCACCGGGCGAATGATGCCCGCACGCACCGTAAAGTCGCCGAAGCCTTCACCCGCTTCACGCTCTTTCGCCCAGCGCCCGACAAGCTCGTCGATAGAATCAAGAATTTCCGGTTCCGTAATATTTTCACGGTACATACGCGGAATGCGCGTCCCCATACGGTTGCCGCCAAGGTGCACGTTGTAACGACCCGGCGCTTTGCCCACCAGACCCAGCTCGGCCAGCATCGCGCGACCGCAGCCGTTCGGGCAGCCGGTGACGCGCATAACAATATGCTCGTCCGGAATACCGTGTTTTTCCAGAATCGCTTCCACTTTATCAGTGAAGGACGGCAGGAAACGCTCGGCTTCGGCCATCGCCAGCGGGCAGGTCGGAAACGACACGCAGGCCATCGAGTTTTCACGCTGCGGTTTAACCGCATTCATCAACCCATGATCGCGCGCCAGCTTCTCGATCTTCGCCTTCTGGCTTTCCGGCACGCCGGCAATAATCAGGTTCTGGTTGGCGGTAATGCGGAACTCGCCTTTATGGATCTTAGCAATTTCCAGCAGACCGGTTTTCAGCGGGCGGCCCGGATAATCCAGAATACGACCGTTTTCAATAAACAGCGTCAGGTGCCATTTATTATCGATACCTTTCACCCAGCCAATGCGATCGCCGCGACCGGTGAATTCGTAAGGGCGGATCGGCTCAAACTTGATCCCCGCGCGACGCTCCACTTCTTCTTTGAACGTCTCGACGCCTACACGCTCCAGGGTGTATTTGGTTTTCGCGTTTTTACGGTCGGTACGGTTGCCCCAGTCGCGCTGGGTAGTAACCACCGCCTCAGCCACGGCCAGCGTGTGCTCCAGCGGCAGGAAGCCGAACTCGCTCGCGGTGCGGGCGTAGGTTTTCTTGTTCCCATGCTCGATGGACAAACCGCCGCCCACCAGCAGGTTAAAACCGACCAGCTTGCCGTTTTCGGCAATCGCCACGAAGTTCATGTCGTTGGCGTGCAGGTCGATATCGTTCTGCGGCGGGATAACCACCGTGGTCTTGAATTTGCGCGGCAGGTAGGTCTGACCGAGGATCGGCTCTTCGTCCGTGGTCGCGACTTTCTCCTGATCGAGCCAGATCTCCGCATAGGCACGCGTGCGTGGCAGCAGGTGCTCCGAGATCTTCTTCGCCCACTCGTACGCTTCGGCGTGCAGCTCGGACTCATACGGGTTCGAGGTGCAAAGCACGTTACGGTTCATGTCGTTGGCGGTCGCCAGCGCGTCCAGCCCCACGGAGTGCAGCATCTGGTGCACCGGCTTGACGTTCTTCTTCAGAATGCCGTGGAACTGGAAGGTCTGACGGTTAGTCAGACGGATGCTGCCGTAAATCGTGTTTTCACCGGCAAACTTGTCGATCGCCTGCCACTGTTTGGTGGTGATGATGCCACCCGGCAGGCGGCAGCGCAGCAGCATCGCATGACGCGGCTCCAGCTTCTGTTCGGCACGTTCGGCGCGGATATCGCGGTCGTCCTGCTGGTACATACCGTGGAAACGGATCAGCAGGAAGTTGTCGCCTTTGAAACCGCCGGTCAGGCCGTCATTTAAATCTTCGGCAATGGTACCGCGCAGGTAGTTGCTCTCTACCTTCATGCGCTCGGCATCAGACAGTTTGCCTTCGACCACCAGTGGGCCAGGATGTTTTTCGCTCATTAGTAGACATCTCGCTGATAACGGCGCTCTACGCGCAGCTCACTTAAAAATTCATCCGCCGTTTCGGCATCCATACCGCCGAATTCGGCAATCACTTCCAGCAGTGCCTGCTCAACGTCTTTCGCCATGCGATTGGCGTCGCCGCAGACATAAATGTGGGCGCCGTCATTGATCCAGCGCCACAGCTCTGCGCCCTGTTCGCGCAGTTTGTCTTGTACGTATACTTTTTCTTTCTGATCGCGGGACCAGGCCAGATCGATGCGGGTCAGCACGCCCTCTTTGACGTAGCGCTGCCATTCAACCTGGTAGAGGAAATCTTCAGTAAAATGCGGGTTGCCGAAGAACAGCCAGTTTTTACCCGGTGCCTCGTCCGCTGCACGCTGCTGCATAAAGGCGCGGAACGGTGCGATGCCGGTGCCCGGGCCAATCATGATCACCGGCGTTTCCGGGTTTGCCGGCAGGCGGAAGTTGTCGTTGTGTTCGATAAAGACGCGCACCTCGCCCTCTTCTTCCACGCGGTCGGCCAGGAAGCCCGACGCCCCGCCCGCGCGCGCGCGGCCTTCGATGTCGTAACGCACCACGCCAACGGTGATGTGGACTTCGTTTTCCACTTCCGCCTGTGAAGAGGCGATGGAGTAAAGACGCGGCGTCAGCGGACGCAGCAGGCCGATCAGCGCGTCGGCATCCAGCTGTGCCGGGGAGAAACGCACCATGTCGACAATCGGCGTCGTCGCGGCGTAATGCTGTAACTTCACTTTGTCCCCCACCAGCGGCAGAAGGGACTCGCTGCGCGTTAAGGTGGCGTAGTTTTCAACGATATTGGCGGTGTTCACCGTCAGCTCGAAATGCCACTGAAGCGCCTCAGAGAGCGGTAAGGTTTTACCTTCCACCTGGACCGGCTCCGTGCCTTTCAGCCACAGCAGCTCGACCAGCTCTTTCACCAGCGCCGGATCGTTCTGATACCAGACGCCCAGCGCATCGCCAGGCTGATAACGCAGGCCGGAGTCACCGAGATCGATTTCGATATGGCGCACGTCTTTTTCCGAATCACGGCCCGTGATTTTCTGGTTTACCGACAGGCTCGCCGTCAGCGGCGCCTCTTTCGTGTAAGGGCTGGTGTGGATTTCGTTGACGGTGCCCGCTGCGGTAACGGCGGCCTGCGCTGGCGTCTCTTTCGGGACGCGGGCCTTCAGCACCTCAACGATGCGCGTCCGCCATTCGGCGGCGGCGGCCTGGTATTCGACATCAGCGTCTACGCGATCCAGCAGGCGCTCTGCACCCAGCTCCGCCAGCTTGCTGTCGAAGTCTTTACCGGACTGGCAGAAAAATTCATAGGACGTATCACCGAGGCCGAAGACGGCAAAGGCGGTGCCCTCCAGCCTGGGCGCTTTTTTCGAGAACAGGAACTTATGCAGCGCGACGGCTTCTTCCGCAGGCTCACCTTCCCCCTGCGTTGACGCCACCACCACCAGCAGTTTTTCTGACGCGATCTGTTTGAATTTATAATCCCCGGCGTTGACCAGGTTAACGTTCAGCTTCGCGGCGAGCAGGTCATCACGCAGCGCTTCGGCCACACGACGGGCATTACCCGTTTGCGAAGCGGAGATAAGCGTGATGGCAGGAATTTCAACGGCCGTTGGCGGGACGCCAGCCACAGCACCCGGCTGCTGATTGAGCATTCCCCAGAAATAGCCGGAGACCCAGGCGAGCTGGGTGGGTGAAAAATCGGAAGTCGCGGCCTGGAGGCGCGCCAGTTGCTCCGGGTTAAGGGGAAGCAAATTTGAAGGTGGGGCCTGTGTTGTCATGCGTCGTTATGTTCCAGTAGCAAAGCGGACTTTAAGCGAATAAATCCAAACTGAAGATAAGGTTAACGGCGGGGATAATAACAATTAAAGAAGGGATGGAAATAATAAATAACCAAATGGACTAACCTGTTTTAGTTATCGTTCTTAACGATAAAAGCGATTAAATAACTATCTGAAATAAAACAATAAAGGCCGATAAACACCATGAATACGAGGCGGTGACCGTTCAAAGCCGTTTTAGTTAATGATAAAAATTGTGCTTTCCGGTACTATGCGGCGGTTTTTTCCGCATTCCTGAGAGCTATGATGTCCACCACACTGTTTAAAGATTTCACCTTCGAAGCCGCACACCACCTTCCACACGTTCCTGCCGGGCACAAATGTGGCCGCCTGCATGGACACTCGTTTATGGTGCGTCTTGAAATCACCGGTGAAGTCGATCCCCATACGGGCTGGATCATGGACTTTGCCGAACTGAAGGCTGCGTTTAAGCCGACCTACGATCGTCTCGATCACTACTATCTGAATGATATTCCGGGCCTTGAAAACCCGACCAGCGAAGTGCTGGCGAAATGGATTTGGGATCAGATGAAACCGCTGGTCCCGCTGCTGAGCGCGGTGATGATCAAAGAGACCTGCACGGCAGGCTGCGTCTACCGCGGGGAGTGAATCTCCTCCGTTGCGGTCTCACGAGGCACGAGCGGCGTAAACTCGTAGAGCACCAGCGCATTACTCTCCAGTGATTCACTCAGTTGCCAGCCGTCATAAAGGCGTTCATCGCGTACGGAAAGCGTTGGACGCGCTTTATGCGCTATCCAGCGCCACATCTCTTCATCAGGGCCGCTTTCGCTGCCAACCCCTTCAAGTAACGGATAGAGCGCGCCGTTGTGCTGATCAAACAGATGACATTTAATTCGCCATTTACCGCGCATTCCCTTCAGGTGTAAATGATACTGCTGGCGAAAACGCTGGATGAAGGCTTCTTCACTGGAAAGGAGCGGATTAAAAACCACCACATTACGCAGCAACAGCTGATAACCATTGCGATGGCGCGTAAGCAGGACACGCTTATCATTGACCAGCACCTCGCCCCGCAGACGTTGCCAGAGCCAGAGTACCCAATAAACCGGACGCGGCAGACCATGGTTATACTGTAGCGCAAGGCTTGAGGTATCGATGGTGTTGTTCGCACGAGCTTCTCCCTGAAGGCCCGAATTGAGCCAGAATCCCGCCAGCCAGACCTGCTCCGAAAGCCCGAGCAGGTTCTGCATCAGCAGCGCCCCACGAAAAAACCAGCCGTTTGTCGCCCGCGTGTTGCCGGTGAGGGTATTCCAGGAGAGAAGCCAGACGGGAAGCGAACTTTTTCGCAGGCGAAGGGCAGCGAGGATCTGGCGGACCTTCAGTATCGGATAATTTTCCGTTGAGGAGAGAGGGGTTGCCTCCAGCTGCGCGGGATCGAGAAGTTCATTAGCATCGGCAGAACAGGCAAGAAAATCGGCCTGCATCAGGATTGCTGAACTGAACAGGGTATCGTCGCTTACGCCCGCGCTGACGGGGGCAAATCGGTGCCATAAACCAAACTTTGCCTGCGGAAGATAAGTTCGTATTGCCTTTTGCTGGGCCAGCCAGACCTGCTCCCGGGTCTCCTCACTTGCCTGTGTTGACCAGTGCATGACGAAGTGCCAGCCCGCGGTGATCTCTGGCGAAAAATGATTAACCGACTGTTGTAAAAAACGGGTCAGAAGATCGCGACGGGTCGTTACGCCGGTGTGCAGTAGCACCGTCCACTGCTTTTTTGCCAGCCAGGTGAAGAGCTGATGCAGATTGTACCAGCAGGCGTAGCCCGCCATCTGGGGGTCATCCCACCCGGTGGCAAACAGACGACTGCTGAGAAAAGGTTCGGCGATATCAATTCCCTCAATGGGAATGGCCTCATTTATCGCCTCCAGATTTTGTCGAACGTCCTCACGCAGCAAATCGTCGAGCTCACGCAGGGTAATGACCACCCGCATACGGCGCAGCGAGGCAGAAAGAGGATTAAGCTGCTCAAGATCCAGGCTCTGCTCCTGCTGCGGATGAACGATGAGCGGCGAGGCTCCCCAACCGCGCGCCACCGGTTCATTGAGCAGGCTAAACAGCTTGTCCACGGCGACCGGATAGCGCTGCTCACGCCTGTCCGTCCGAATACGTGCCGCCTCCGGGTGCTGGCGCCGGGCCTTACGAAACTCACCTGGAGACATATTGTGAACACGCCTGAACCGATCGCTCATCATACGCGTGCTGGCGAAACCCTGCTCAAGCGCAATCTGGTGCAGCGGTCGGTTCGTCAGCCGGAGAGCGTCGGCCGCCTTTTCCAGCCGCAGGTGGGTGATGTACTGCATGAAACTGATCCCCACCTCCTTGCGAAAGAGACGAGAGAGCCAGGCTTCAGAGACATATTCACTCGCGGCGATTTCCGCAAGCGTAATACGGCGGGAATAACTGGCATTGATCCGCTCTATCACCCGGGCGATGCGTTTGCTGTGCGCTGATGAAAGTTCCCGGGACAGCATACGGGCGGGCTGTTGAAAGCGGCTGGTCAGCAACAGCAATATCTCGCTCAGCCAGCGGTACGCCTCCAGCCGGTAGCGGTGCGGGTCGTTGATGAGGGTGACCACAAGAAGCTGGCGCAGCAGATCGCGAAGCGCATCGCATTGGGGCCAGACGCCTCCGGCTTCTGCCGGTACAGCATAATCATGGGCAAAAAAATCATTGCAGAGCTGGACGACCCAGCGCCCGGAAAGGGTTACGCGCAGGGTGACATTTGCCGTTTCGCTCGTGAACTGCCAGCGCCGATGACGGTTGATGATAGCAAGGGTATTGGCCTCCAGGATGTCACGTCCCACATCGGTGTTCAGCTCTGCCCGCCCTTCCAGCACCCAGAGCAACGTTAGCGTATCGCCTTCATCCTCCACGCAGTGGCGAATGTCCTGAATCTCTATCCAAAATTCATCTCCCCGTTGCGCCATCTTACCCCTCACCAAAGACAAAAAATGACCTGATCTTTTTTGTCATAACTGAATTGTATGAAAAACAATCAAAATAAAGCCGTCGCTTTACAACAAAAAAATGCATTTTCAGGCGGGACGATCGTCATAGACTCGAAATTATCATCGTTTGGCAGAAAAAGGATAACAAAAATGACACATCCAATTATCGAAGCTCTGCGTGGCAACGAAGCCCGGTTCACTGAATTACGTCACTATTTTCATCAGCATCCTGAAATTGGTTTTGAGGAGCACAACACGAGCGATCGCGTTGCAGCGCTGCTTCAGGAATGGGGATATGAGGTTCATCGCGGCCTGGCGAAAACCGGTGTGGTCGGCACACTGAAGGTGGGTAACGGGCATAAACGCCTGGGCCTGCGCGCCGATATGGATGCGCTGCCAATGCAGGAAAACAACGGCAAGGCGTGGAGCAGTACCGTTGAGGGTAAATTCCACGGCTGCGGTCATGACGGCCACACCACAACGCTCCTGTATGCAGCGGAGTACCTGGCACGCACCCGCAATTTTAACGGCACGCTGCACCTTATTTTTC
Organism: Enterobacter cloacae complex sp. IR5441; assembly: GCF_049238215.1. Lineage (NCBI taxonomy): Bacteria > Pseudomonadati > Pseudomonadota > Gammaproteobacteria > Enterobacterales > Enterobacteriaceae > Enterobacter > Enterobacter cloacae complex sp. IR5441. The sequence goes on along the minus strand of NZ_JBMKIA010000001.1, from coordinate 507,753 downwards.
AGCCCGCGGAAGAACTTCTGTATGGCGGACGCGTTATGGTAGAGGACGGTTTGTTTGACCTGTTCCCCTGCGACCACATCTTTGGCCTGCACAATATGCCGTCACAGCCCCTCGGAAAAATTGGTCTGCGCGATGGCGCCATGATGGCCTCTTCCGACACCCTTCATATTGAGGTTAACGGCGTGGGGGGGCACGGCGCGGTGCCAGAACATACCGTTGACGCCACCCTGGTTGCCTGTCATATCACTATCGCGTTGCAGTCGATTGTTTCGCGCAACATTACCCCCTTCCAGCCAGCCGTCGTTACCGTAGGCAGCATTCAGGCCGGGCACGCCCCTAACATTATCAACGACAAAGTATTGATGAAACTTACCGTACGCACGCTGGATGAACGCGTGCGGCAAACCGTGCTACAGCGTATCCATGATATCGCCGTTGCACAGGCGGAAAGTTTCAATGCGACGGCCACCATTCGACACATTAACGGCAGCCCGGTGCTGAAAAACAATCCGCAAGCCAACGAGATGGTGCGCAGCGTCGCCACCGATCTGTTCGGTCAGGATGCCGTCGCGGAGGTCAATGCGTTTATGGGCAGCGAGGACTTTGCTTTCATGCTCGAGAAAAATCCCAATGGCTGCTATTTCACGCTTGGCGCCGGGGATGAGCCTGACCGCTGCATGGTACATAACCCGGGCTACGACTTTAACGACAACATTCTCCTCACCGGCGCGGCGCTGTGGGCCGCACTGACCGAACACTATCTGCGCTGATTCGCACCTTCCCGGGAGGGCTGCACTATGAGTACCGTTTCCCTGACAGGCGCATCCGCCTACGCCGGTAACGATCGGCTGCTGGCGGGTATCGTCATGAGCGTTCTGACATTCTGGCTGTTTGCCCAGTCGGTTATCAACGTGGTTCCGGCCATGCAGAATAGCCTCGATATTGCCCTCGAAACCCTTACGCTGGCCGTCAGCCTGAGCGCGTTGTTCAGCGGCTGTTTTGTCGTCGCCTGCGGTGGGTTTGCCGATAAGTTTGGGCGCATGCGCCTGACCATGATTGGCCTGATCCTGAGCATGATCGGGAGTGGTCTGCTGTTCATTTCATGGGAGCCCGTCCTGTTTCTGTTGGGACGAGCGATACAGGGGCTATCAGCGGCCTGCATCATGCCCGCCACGCTGGCGCTGATTAAAACCTGGTATGAAGGTAAAGCACGCCAGCGCGCAATCAGTTTCTGGGTTATCGGTTCATGGGGCGGGAGTGGCCTGAGCTCGTTTGTGGGAGGCGCCATCGCCACCACGCTGGGCTGGCGCTGGATTTTTATTTTGTCGATGGTGGTGGCTCTGGTCGCGCTATTGCTTATCCGCGCCACGCCGGAAAGCCGCAGCCCTGATGCGTGTCGACACAAACTGGATATCAGCGGCCTGGTGAGTTTTGTCCTTATGCTGGTGCTGTTCAATCTGTTTATCAGCAAAGGACACAGCTGGGGCTGGAGCAGCAGTTTATCGCTTCTTGTACTGTGTGGAGCCGTGATTGCACTGATGTGCTTTGTCGTTACCGGGCGGCGAAAAGGCGATGCGGCGCTGATCGATTTCGCCCTGTTTAAAAACCGGGCCTATAGCGCCTCGGTATTCTCAAATTTCCTGCTCAACGGCTGCATTGGCACCATGATGATCGCCAGCATCTGGTTGCAGCAAGGCCATCATCTGTCACCACTACAGACAGGCATGATGACGCTGGGGTATCTGGTTACCGTACTGGCGATGATCCGGGTGGGTGAAAAACTGCTTCAGCGCTATGGCGCCAGGCTACCGATGATGACCGGCCCGCTGCTGACCGCAACAGGTATTTCGCTGATTTCATGCACCTTCTTAAGCAAAGAGGTCTACATTGTTACCGTTTTTCTGAGCAATATTTTATTCGGGCTGGGGCTCGGATGTTACGCCACGCCCTCAACGGACACGGCGGTAATGAATGCCCCTGAAAACAAAGTGGGGGTGGCTTCAGGGATCTATAAGATGGGCAGTTCCCTGGGCGGCGCAATGGGTATCGCGGTCACCGCATCGCTGTACGCGCTATGGCTGCCGATGGGAACGGCCAGTGCCGCGCAGTATGCCTTGCTTTTCAACAGTGCGATTTGCCTTGGGTCGGCAGTCGTGACCTGGGCTTTACTGCCAACAACAAAAGCCCCGCGTTAAGCGGGGCCACAAAAGTATCAGGCAATGTTCAGATATTTGTGCGTCTGCATCGACAGCCGCCAGTTGCGGGCGATACAGGTTTCAATGCACAGACGGGTCGCATCGTCTTTCTGGCTGATAGGCTGTAGCGCGATCACGCGCTGCTTTTCGTCCGTCAGCGTCGCCAGCAGTTCATCCAGCGCTTCGATGTCACGCACGCGCCCCACCGGATGTTTGATCTCATCAGCACGCTCAAGCGCCTGCGACAGTACGTCATACCCGCCGCGCATATTCACTTTTGGTGAAACCGTAACCCACGTTGAATGGGAGCAGCGCACTTCATGGGTGCCGCTGGTTTCGATCTGACAGCTATAGCCGTTCTTCTCGAGCAGTTCGGTGAGCGGCATCAGATCGTGAATGCAGGGTTCCCCGCCGGTGATCACCACATGCCGCGCCGTCCAGCCCTGACGACTAATAATGGCAAGCAGATCTTCCGCGCTGCCCGCGCCCCATTTATCGCTCTCTTTGGTTTTCGCCAGAATGCTGAACAGCGACACTTCCCGATCTGCGAGCTTATCCCACGTATGTTTGGTATCACACCAGGCGCAGCCAACCGGGCATCCCTGTAAACGAATAAAGATAGCGGGAACGCCGGTAAAGTAACCCTCGCCTTGCAGGGTCTGGAACATCTCGTTAATCGGGTACTGCATAGTCAACTCTGTTAAGGGGATAAACGATAAGTATCGCAGATCCCCGTCAGATGATCATGCTCCATCGGTGCTTTGCGCGCCAATTGCCGCCATAAACCGTTCCGTAATTTGCTGTGGTCGGGTGATCGCCCCGCCGACGACAACCGTGTGCGCCCCCAGCGTCAGACACCTGGCCGCGCGTTCAGGCGTATCCACGTTACCTTCAGCAATCACGGGGATCGTGACGGCAGACAGCACCTCTTTCAAAAACGCGCAGTCATTTTCCGGTAGCGAATGGCCCGCAGTCTCGGCCGTATAACCGTAAAGGGTGGTTCCGACGCAATCAAACCCCAGCGCCTGCGCGGCCACGGCCTCCTGCACGGTGGCAATATCCGCCATCAGCAGCAGCGAAGGGTAACGGGTGCGGATCTGCGCGATCAGCATGTCCAGCGATCCGCCACCGGGCCGTTTCCGGGCGGTCGCATCCAGCGCAACGATCTCCGGGCCGACCGCCATCAACTCATCCACTTCTTTGAGCGTTGCGGTGATGAACACCTCGCTGTCCGGATAGTCTCGTTTGATGATGCCGATTACCGGCAGTGAGACCAGCCCTTTGATAGCCTCGATATCCACCACGCTATTGGCGCGGATCGCAGCGGCACCGCCCTGGGCCGCCGCCAGCGCCATTCGCGACATAATAAACGGGCTGTGCAGCGGTTCGTTTTCCAGCGCCTGGCAGGAGACGACCAGTTTTCCTTTCAGGTTATCCAGTACAGTTTTCATTACGATAAGATCTCTTCTACTTCGTTTTTGATAATGGTGACGTGCGGGCCATAGATGACCTGGACCCCGTTGCCGCGGACGATTACGCCGCGGGCGCCGGTCGCTTTCAGTGCAGATTCATTGACTTTGCTACCGTCTTTCACCGTGACGCGAAGGCGCGTGGCGCAGCAGTCAACGTCATCCAGATTGTCTTTTCCTCCCAGCCCGGCGATCACCGCCGCGGCGCGCTCGCTTTGCGGCAGGGTAGCCTCGTCAGCCAACGCCTCCTTTTCACGGCCCGGCGTGGCAAAATCAAAGCGTTTGATCAGATAGCGGAAGGTACAGTAGTAAAGGAAGAACCACGGTACGCCCACCAGCGGGACGAACATCCAGTTAGTTTTCGCTTCCCCCTGCAAAATGCCGAACAGCACGAAATCAATAAACCCGCCGGAGAAAGTTTGTCCGATGGTGATGTGCAGCATGTGCGCGAGCATGAACGCCAGCCCGTCAAACAGCGCATGAATGACGTACAGCACCGGGGCAATAAACAGGAATGAGAACTCTATGGGCTCGGTAATTCCCGTCAGGAATGAGGTTAACGCCGCAGAGAGCAGCAGCCCAGCGACGCGCTTTTTGTTCTCCGGCCTGGCCGTGTGGTACATCGCAAGGCAGGCGCCCAGCAGACCAAACATCATGGTAATAAAGCGCCCGGACATGAAGCGCGACGTGCCCTCATAGAAATGCTGCGTGTTCGGGTCGGCGAGCTGGGCGAAGAAGATCCGCTGCGTGCCCTCAACCAGGTGACCGTTAACAATTTCACTGCCGCCAAGCGCGGTGGTCCAGAATGGAAGATAGAAGATGTGGTGCAGACCAAACGGGCCAAGCATGCGCAGGATGAAGCCGTACAGCAGAGTCCCCAGATAGCCGGTGGCATCCACCAGCCCGCCGAGGCCAAAGATCAGCTTCTGAAAATGCGGCCAGACCACGGTCATCAGCGCGCCGACGAGTATCGCCGCCAGCGAGCTGATAATGGGAACGAAGCGTGAGCCGCCAAAAAAGCCCAGGAATTGCGGAAGCGCGATTTTATTAAACCGATGATGCAGTGCACAGGTCACCAGTCCAATAACTACCCCACCAAACACGCCCGTTTCAAGCGTCTGAATACCCAGCGTCATGCCCTGCCCTACGGCGCCCGGGTTTTCATGCGCCAGTTTTCCGGTCAGGATCAGCAGCGCATTGATAGTGGCATTCATCACCAGATAAGCGAGCAACGCCGCCAGCCCTGCCGTGCCTTTATCATTTTTTGCCAGCCCAACGGCGACCCCAACAGCAAACAGTACCGACAGGTTTGCAAACACAATCGAGCCAGCGCTGCTCATGATGGTAAAGATGGCCTGTAGCCAGCCAACGTCTAAAAATGGATACGCGGTAAGCGTATTCGGATTCGATAGCGCCCCGCCGATCCCCAGCAACAGACCTGCTGCGGGCAGTATGGCGATGGGTAACATAAAGGATTTGCCAAAGCGCTGCGCTTTTTCAAACCATCCGCCGGAAGACGCTCCGCTGAACATTTGCATCATTTTTTATCCCCCTGGTTTTTGATGAAAATTTTTACCATATATATTTTTAATTGTGAAAATTACCACCAAAAACCAGGACGCCGATCATACTTTTTCGAAATGACTGGCATCTCTCCCCCGCTTTCCGCCACACTAGTTGGCAGAGAAACGCATTAAGGATCTAGCATGTCGGACCATGAAAACCTGCTGCTGAAGCTACGCCAGGAGGCTTCCGGGTACAGCCCAACGCAACAAAAACTGGGGGAGTTTGTCCTCAACGATCCTGCCAGGGTGCTCTACCTGACGATCACCGAGCTGGCGCGTGAAAGCGGCACCAGCGAGGCCAGCGTCACACGTCTTTGCCGCACGCTGGGCTGTAAGGGATATAACGAATTTAAAATGGCGCTTGCGCTGGATATTCAGCAGGGTTTGCCGGAGCGTCAGGCAGGAGATGCAATAGATAACGTGGTGGATGAGTCTGTCCAGGCGCTGCAAGATACCGCAAAACTCCTCGACCGGGCCCAGCTTGAACAGGCGACACTGGCCCTGCATCAGGCGCAGTCAGTGCAAATTTACGGGGTGGCGGCCAGCGCAATTCTGGGGGAGTATTTGCATTACAAGCTGCTGCGACTCGGCAAACCTGCACAGCTGTTTAGCGATATGCATCGCGCCGCCATGAATGCGACGACGCTCTCGAAAGAGACGCTGGTGGTGGCCATCTCAAGTTCCGGCTCTACACGGGATCTGCTTCACGTGGTGAAACTCGCTCGCAAGCGCGGCGTTAAGGTACTGGCGCTCAGCAATACGCCCCGCAGCCCGCTGGCCTCCCTGAGCGATTTACAGCTGGTTGCAGCCAAACCCGAGGGACCGCTGAGCGCGGGTGCGCTCAACGCCAAGGTTGGCGTGATGCTACTGGTTGAACTGCTAACCACTTCCCTTATTGCAGTAGACAGCCATTACGGTGACGTTAGCCAGCAAACGGCAAGCGCCACGTTGCCGCTTCTGCTATAGAAAACAAAAAACCCGCCGAAGCGGGTTTTTTCATAAGAACGAAGGTTCAGGCTTATGCCTGGCCTTTGATCTCTTTACGACCGTTGTAAGGTGCTTTTTCGCCCAGCGCTTCTTCGATACGAATCAGCTGGTTGTATTTAGCAACACGGTCAGAACGGCTCATAGAACCGGTTTTGATCTGGCCAGCAGCGGTACCAACAGCCAGGTCAGCGATGGTAGCGTCTTCAGTTTCGCCAGAACGGTGAGAGATAACCGCGGTGTAGCCAGCGTCTTTCGCCATTTTGATCGCAGCCAGCGTTTCGGTCAGAGAACCGATCTGGTTGAATTTGATCAGGATGGAGTTAACGATGCCTTTCTCGATGCCTTCTTTCAGGATCTTGGTGTTGGTTACGAACAGATCGTCACCAACCAGCTGGATTTTGTCGCCCAGTACTTTGGTCTGGTATGCGAAACCATCCCAGTCAGACTCGTCCAGACCGTCTTCGATAGAAACGATTGGGTACTGTTTGGTCAGGTCTTCCAGGAAGTGGGTGAACTCTTCAGAGGTGAACGCTTTGTTGCCTTCGCCAGCCAGAACGTATTTACCGTCTTTGTAGAATTCAGATGCTGCGCAGTCCATCGCCAGGGTGATGTCTTTGCCCAGCTCGTAGCCTGCTGCTTTAACTGCTTCAGCGATAACAGCCAGTGCTTCTGCGTTAGAACCCAGGTTTGGCGCGTAGCCGCCTTCGTCACCAACAGCCGTGTTCATGCCTTTAGCTTTCAGAACTTTAGCCAGGTTGTGGAACACTTCAGAACCCATACGTACCGCTTCTTTCAGGGTTTTCGCGCCAACTGGCTGAATCATGAATTCCTGAATATCAACGTTGTTGTCTGCGTGCTCACCACCGTTGATGATGTTCATCATTGGTACAGGCATGGAGTATTTGCCTGGGGTGCCGTTCAGTTCAGCGATGTGCTCGAACAGTGGCATGCCTTTAGCTGCCGCTGCCGCTTTGGCGTTCGCCAGGGAAACGGCCAGGATTGCGTTCGCACCGAAGTTAGATTTGTTTTCAGTACCGTCCAGATCGATCATGATCTTGTCGATGCCAGCCTGATCTTTAGCATCTTTGCCAACGATAGCCTGAGCAATAGGACCGTTAACAGCGCCAACCGCTTTCAGTACGCCTTTGCCCATGAAACGGGATTTGTCGCCATCACGCAGTTCCAGCGCTTCGCGGGAACCTGTAGAAGCACCTGATGGAGCCGCTGCCATACCGACGAAACCACCTTCCAGATGAACTTCAGCTTCAACGGTCGGGTTACCACGGGAGTCGATGATTTCACGACCGATGACTTTAACGATTTTGGACATTAGATTTTCCTCAGTACAAGTTAAACTAAAACTCCAGACAAACAACGCGTACCAAAGGTACGCGTTGCCGTTCTAACTTTTTTTACTTCGCCTGACGCTTCTGGTACTCGCTGGCGGCTTTCACGAAGCCTGCAAACAGCGGATGCCCGTCACGCGGCGTTGAAGTAAATTCCGGGTGGAATTGGCAGGCCACGAACCACGGATGGTTAGGCACTTCGATGATCTCGACTAACTGATCATCCCCGGAACGGCCCGCAACACGCAGACCCGCAGCTTCAATTTGTTTCAACAACATGTTGTTGACTTCATAGCGGTGACGATGGCGCTCGGTGATGACCGGCTCGCCGTACAGCTTGCGTACCACGCTATCGTCGGACAGCTGGCAGGCCTGTGCGCCAAGACGCATGGTGCCACCCAGATCGCTCTTCTCGGTACGGACTTCGACGTTACCGTCTTCGTCGCGCCATTCCGTAATCAGCGCCACAACAGGGTACTTACAGTCTGGCACAAATTCCGTAGAGTTCGCGTTTTCCATTCCCGCTACGTTGCGCGCAAATTCAATCAGCGCAACCTGCATACCCAGGCAGATACCGAGGTATGGAATATTGTTTTCACGCGCATAGCGTGCAGTGGCGATCTTGCCTTCAACACCACGGTAGCCGAAGCCGCCAGGGATGAGGATAGCATCCAGATCTTTAAGAATTTCAACGCCGCGCGTCTCCACATCCTGTGAATCAATCAGCTTGATGTTCACAGAGACGCGATTCTTCAGACCACCGTGTTTCAGCGCTTCGATAACTGACTTATAGGCATCCGGCAGTTCGATGTACTTGCCGACCATACCGATAGTCACTTCGCCGCCCGGATTGGCTTCTTCGTAAATCACCTGCTCCCATTCAGACAGGTTAGCTTCCGGACAGTTCAAGCTGAATCGTTTACAAATATAATCGTCCAGACCCTGTGATTTCAACAGGCCCGGGATTTTATAAATGGAATCGACATCTTTCATTGAAATAACGGCTTTTTCAGGCACGTTACAGAACAATGCAATTTTCGCGCGTTCGTTCGCCGGAATCGCGCGATCGGAACGGCAAACCAGGATGTCAGGCTGAATACCGATGGAGAGCAGCTCTTTAACAGAGTGCTGAGTCGGTTTGGTTTTCACTTCACCTGCTGCCGCCATGTAAGGCACCAGCGTCAGGTGCATGAACAGCGCGTGCTCACGACCAATATCTACCGCCAGCTGACGAATCGCTTCGAGGAACGGCAGGGATTCGATATCCCCTACGGTACCGCCGATTTCAACCAGCACAACGTCATGCCCTTCGCCACCGGCAAGGACACGCTCTTTAATGGCGTTAGTGATGTGTGGGATGACCTGCACGGTCGCGCCCAGGTAGTCACCACGGCGCTCTTTACGCAGAACGTCAGAGTAGATACGGCCAGTCGTAAAGTTGTTACGACGGGTCATTTTGGTACGGATGAAACGCTCGTAGTGGCCAAGATCCAGATCGGTTTCAGCGCCGTCTTCAGTAACGAACACTTCCCCGTGTTGGGTTGGGCTCATGGTGCCAGGATCGACGTTGATGTACGGATCCAGTTTCATCATGGTCACATTGAGGCCACGGGCTTCAAGAATGGCTGCGAGGGAGGCTGCGGCAATGCCTTTACCCAGAGAGGATACGACCCCGCCGGTCACAAAAATATAGTTCGTTGTCATGCTGAACCTGAGAAGTTAGGGTGAAACGATGGAATAACCAGGACGGGAAAGTAGTATACCCGAACACGACGAGCGCCACAAACTTTCATTCTCCGTCTCCACTCCAGGCCATGACAAACATAAGGAGTGAGAAAATAGCCCCTTTTGGGTAAATGTTTTTGACGCAAATCAAGCGCTTGTCATTTAAAAAATCACACAAATTGCGCTTGATCGCAAAATCTCGTTAGAGATCATGTTCCTGGCGTTTTACTTCCTGCCAGACTTCTTCCATCGCGTCGAGGTCAATCCCGCTCATTTCCAGGCCGCGCGAGGCCACAATCCGCTCAACTTCGCGAAAGCGACGTTCGAATTTAATGTTCGCTTTTTGCAGGGCGGTTTCCGCTTTTACACCGAGGTGGCGCGAAAGGTTGACGGTCGCAAACAGCAGATCGCCCATCTCCTCTTCCAGCTTTGCTTCATCCACAACGGCCTGCTGCGCTTCATGCATCACTTCGTCGATCTCTTCGTGCACCTTTTCCAGCACCGGGCCGAGAGAGGTCCAGTCAAACCCTACCGCCGAGCAGCGCTTTTGAATTTTGTGCGCGCGCATCAGCGCGGGAAGGTTCAGGGGAATGTCGTCCAGCGCCGAGTGCTGGGATTTTTCAGCGCGTTCGGCGCTTTTTATCTGCTCCCAGCGCGCCAGCACTTCCGCACTGTTGCCTGCGGAGGCATCGCCAAAAATATGCGGATGACGACGCTCCAGCTTGTCGCTGATAGCGGCGCAGATATCGTCAAAGTTAAAGCGCCCCTCTTCCTGCGCCATCTGCGCGTAGAACACAACCTGGAACAGCAGGTCGCCCAGCTCACCGCGCAGGTCGTCGAAATCTTCGCGCGAAATCGCGTCCAGCACTTCGTAGGTCTCTTCCAGCGTGTAAGGCGCAATGGTGGCGAAAGTCTGCTCTTTATCCCACGGGCAGCCGTTTTCCGGATCGCGCAGGCGTTTCATGATGCCAAGCAGGCGGTCGATTTGAGTCATAACAGATTCCATTAAATGCCTGAGCCGGGTGGCGGCGTTGCCTTACCCGGCCTACAGAAGAGGATGTTTAGCCGCCGTGCAGACGACGCGCGTCAATCACATCCGGCACCTGGTTCAGTTTGCCGAGTACGCGGCCCAGCACCTGAAGGTTATAGATTTCGATAGTCATATCGATGGTGGCAAGCTGCTCGCGGGTATCGCTGCGGCTGGCAACGCCCAGCACGTTGACCTTCTCGTTGGCGAGAATGGTGGTGATGTCGCGCAGCAGGCCGCTGCGGTCGTTGGCAGTGACGCGCACCACCAGCGAGTAACCCGCCGAGTAGCTCTCCCCCCAGACGGCTTCCACGATACGTTCCGGCGCATGCGATTGCAGCTCTGCAAGCTGATCGCAGTCGGAGCGGTGAATCGAGATCCCGCGCCCCTGGGTGATAAAGCCGACAATATCGTCTCCCGGGATCGGCTGGCAGCAGCGGGCAATATGGTGCATGAGGTTACCCACCCCTTCAACCACCACGCGGCCATTGTCCTTGCTGCGCTGCTGCGGAGCGTAGGTTTTCTGCTGGAGTTGTTTCAGCGCTGCCGCATCCTGCTCCGCTGCGCTTGGCTTGTTGAACTGCGCTTGCAGGAAGTTCACCATCTGGTTCAGGCGGATATCGCCGCCACCAATCGCCGCTAACAGTTCGTCGAGCTCGTTGAAGTTGTAGCGCGGCAGCAGGAATTTCTCCGCCTCTTTCAGGCTTATCCCGATATGTTCCAGCTCGTCGTCCAGGATCTGACGACCGGCAAGGATGTTCTTGTCACGATCCTGCTTGCGGAACCAGGCGTGGATTTTAGAGCGCCCACGGCTGGTGGTAACGTAACCGAGGTTCGGATTCAGCCAGTCGCGGCTTGGGTTTGGCTGCTTCTGGGTGATGATTTCAATCTGATCGCCCATCTGGAGCTGGTAGGTAAACGGTACGATACGTCCGCCGATCTTCGCCCCGATGCAACGGTGCCCCACATCGCTGTGGATGTGGTAGGCGAAATCGAGCGGCGTGGAGCCTGCCGGCAAATCAACAACATCCCCTTTCGGGGTAAAGACGTAGACGCGATCGTCGAAGACCTGACTGCGCACTTCGTCGAGCATTTCGCCGGAGTCGGCCATCTCTTCCTGCCACGCAATCAGCTTACGCAGCCAGGCGATACGGTCCTCGTGACCGGAGCGACCGCCGCCGGAGGTACCCTCTTTGTATTTCCAGTGCGCCGCCACGCCCAGCTCGGCGTCTTCGTGCATCTGTTTGGTACGGATCTGAATTTCCACCGTTTTGCCGCCAGGGCCGAGCACCACGGTATGAATAGACTGATAGCCGTTTGGTTTGGGGTTGGCGACGTAGTCATCGAACTCATCCGGCAGATGGCGGAAGTGAGTATGCACTATCCCCAGCGCGGCATAGCAGTCCTGGAGACGCTCCGCCACGATACGTACGGCGCGCACGTCAAACAGCTCGTCAAAGGCGAGATGTTTCTTCTGCATTTTGCGCCAGATGCTGTAGATGTGCTTTGGACGCCCGTAGACCTCGGCGCGCACATTCTCCTCTTTCATCGACTGGCGCAGCCCGCTGACAAATTCCTCGATATAGTGCTCGCGGTCAATGCGGCGTTCGTGCAGCAATTTTGCAATGCGTTTGTATTCCGCCGGATGCAGGTAGCGGAAGCAGTAATCTTCCAGCTCCCACTTCAGTTGCCCGATACCGAGACGGTTCGCCAGCGGCGCATAGATATTCGTACACTCTTTAGCGGCCAGGACGCGCTCGTCTTCCGGCGCATCCTTCACTTCACGCAGATGGGCAACCCGTTCGGCCAGCTTGATCACCACGCAGCGGAAATCATCTACCATCGCCAGCAGCATGCGACGGACGTTATCCACCTGCTCGGAAGAGACAGAGTCCGTTTGCGCGGCTTTAAGCTGACGAATGGCTGCCATGTCACGCACGCCGTGGATAAGCGCCACGACGGACTGGCCGACGCTTTCACGCAGGACGTCTTCCGTCACCACGTCGGCGTCCGCCAGGGGGAACAGCAGTGCGGCCTGTAGCGTTTCGATATCCATGTTCAGCATGGAGAGAATTTCAACCATCTCCACGCCGCGCCACAACAGCAATTCAGCGTCCGGATGCCCCTGCGTTGTGCGTAAACAATAGGCCCAGGTTTCGGTTAAGCGTTCACACGACTGCTGGCTGGAAATCCCCAGACTTGCGATCCATTTTTGAGGGTCAAACTCACCAGCTTTATTTAAATGTGCACTTCTTACCGCAACCATCGTCCTCTCCTTTAGGGACAAGGGCCTGTCGAAGTCGACAAGCCAAACTCATTAGATGTGCTCGAACAACACCATCGATTCCAGATGACCAGTGTGCGGGAACATGTCCAGCATTGCCAGACGTCGAATCTGGTAACCCCCGCTCAATAATGCTTCGCTGTCACGGGCAAGCGTCGCCGGGTTACAGGAAACATAGACCACGCGTTCAGGCGCGAGTTTAATTATATGCTGCATCACGCCCGGCGCACCTGCGCGCGCCGGGTCGAGCAGGATCTTATCAAAGCCCTGCTTAGCCCACGGTTGCTGAGTAACATCATCCTCAAGATTTTGATGAAAGAATGTCACATTTTGCAAGCCGTTCTGTTGGGCGTTTTCCTGGCCTTTCACCACCAGCGCCTCAACGCCTTCCACCCCGACCACGCTTGCTGCTTTGCGGGCCAGCGGCAGGGTAAAGTTCCCCATACCGCAGAACAGATCGAGCACCCGATCGGTGGGCTGTACGTCCAGCCACGCCAGCGCGTTCGCTACCATCTGCTGGTTCACGCCGTCGTTAACCTGGATAAAATCCCGCGGGCTGAACGTTAAGCGTAGCCCGTCTGACGCATACCAGGGCGCTTCTCCGCTGACCTGCTCAAGTATCTCGCTTTGCGGCGCGAGGAAAAGCGCAAGCTCATGAGAATGCGAAAAGCGTTCCAGTTTTTCGCGATCTGCCTTTGACAGCGGCGCGGTGTGGCGCAGTACCATCAGCGGGCCACTGTTGGCCAGCACCAGTTCGACATGGCCCAGCGAACGCACGCCATCCAGCGATGCAAGACAGTGGTGCACGTCCGGGAGCAACGCCTCAAGATGGGGCACCAAAACAGGGCACTGCGTGACAGAGACGATATCGCTGGAGCCGGCTTTGCGAAAACCCATCTCCAGCCGCTCGGTTTTGGACTGGTAGCTGAGGCTCAGGCGAGCGCGGCGACGGTAGCCCCAGGGCCGATCGGCAATGATGTCATTCACGTCGTGTCCGACCAGGCGGGCCAGCGCGCTGCTTTTACTTTTTTGCTGTAATTCTGTGCTGGCATGCTGTTGCTGGCAGCCACCGCAGACGCCAAAATGGGGGCAGCGAGGCATCACGCGCTCCGGGCTATCATTAAGACGGCGCTTGACCTGACCGCGCGCATACTGACGTTTTTCTTCCGTCAGCGTAATATCTGCGCGTTCTCCTGGCAGCAAACCTGTGATAAACAGTGTCTTACCCTTGTGACGCGCCACCCCCTGTCCAAAAGGATCGAGGTCCGTGGCTTCAACAGTTATGATCTGACGCGTCGTCACGCGTCGTTTTGCAGAGTAGAATTGCGCCATCGCCGAGATTGTTCTCAAATAAACATAATTAGCCTGATTGTCCCATAACGGAACTCCATGACCAACTACAGCCTGCGCGCGCGCATGATGATTTTGATCCTCGCTCCTACCGTTCTCATCGGTTTGCTGCTGAGCATTTTCTTTGTGGTGCATCGCTATAACGATTTGCAGAGACAGCTTGAAGATGCCGGGGCCAGCATTATCGAACCGCTGGCCGTCTCCAGCGAGTACGGCATGAACCTGCAAAACCGTGAATCCATTGGTCAGTTAATCAGCGTGCTGCACCGCCGTCATTCAGAGATTGTGCGCGCCATTTCCGTTTACGATGAGCATAACCGTCTGTTCGTCACCTCGAATTTCCATCTGGATCCCACGTCGCTGAAAATCCCGGATGGTACCCCCTTCCCGCGTCATCTTACGGTGTTGCGGCGCGGCGATATCATGATCCTGCGCACGCCGATTATCTCCGAAAGCTATTCACCCGATGAATCCGCCCAGTCCGATGCGAAGTCCAGCAATAATATGCTGGGATATGTGGCGCTGGAGCTGGATCTTAAGTCGGTACGGCTCCAGCAGTACAAAGAAATATTCATCTCCGGCGTGATGATGCTGTTCTGCATCGGCATCGCGCTGATCTTCGGCTGGCGACTGATGCGCGACGTCACGGGGCCTATCCGCAACATGGTGAATACCGTTGACCGGATCCGCCGGGGTCAGCTCGACAGCCGCGTGGAAGGCTTTATGCTCGGCGAGCTGGATATGCTGAAAAATGGCATCAACTCAATGGCGATGTCGCTGGCGGCTTATCACGAAGAGATGCAGCACAACGTTGACCAGGCCACCTCTGACCTGCGCGAAACGCTGGAGCAGATGGAGATCCAGAACGTGGAGCTGGATCTGGCGAAAAAACGTGCGCAGGAGGCGGCACGTATTAAGTCAGAGTTCCTGGCGAACATGTCGCACGAGCTGCGCACGCCGCTGAACGGGGTGATTGGCTTCACCCGTCTGACGCTCAAAAGCGAGTTGAACCCGACCCAGCGTGACCATCTGCATACCATTGAACGCTCAGCCAACAACCTGCTGACCATTATTAACGACGTACTGGACTTCTCGAAGCTGGAAGCGGGCAAGCTGATTCTGGAGAGTATTCCCTTCCCGCTGCGCAGCACGCTGGATGACGTGGTCACGCTTCTTGCCCACTCATCGCATGATAAGGGTCTGGAACTGACGCTCAATATTAAAAATGATGTGCCGGATAACGTCATTGGCGACCCGCTGCGCCTGCAACAGGTCATTACCAATCTGGTGGGCAACGCGATTAAGTTCACCGAGAGCGGCAACATCGACATTCTGGTCGAAAAAAGGGCGCTCAGTAATAACAAAGTCCAGATTGAAGTGCAGATCCGGGATACCGGCATTGGTATTCCGGAGCGCGATCAGACGCGTCTGTTCCAGGCTTTCCGCCAGGCCGATGCGAGCATTTCCCGTCGTCACGGCGGAACGGGCCTGGGGCTGGTGATCACCCAAAAGCTGGTGAAAGAGATGGGAGGCGATATCTCCTTCCACAGCCAGCCTAACCGGGGCTCAACCTTCTGGTTCCATATCAACCTTGATCTTAACCCGAACGTGCAGACCGACGGCCCGGTCACCGGGTGCCTGAAGGGGATGCGTCTGGCCTATGTGGAACCGAACGCCGCGGCGGCGCAGTGTACGCTGGATGTATTAAGCAGCACGCCGCTGGAGGTCATCTACAGCCCGACCTTCTCCGCGCTGGCGAACGATCATTACGATATCCTGTTGTTGGGGATTCCGGTGACGTTTACCGGAGAACTGACCATGCAGCAGGAACGCCTGGCGAAGGCGGCCTCAATGACGGACTACCTGCTGCTGGCGCTGCCGTGCCACGCCCAAATCAACGCCGAAGAGCTGAAAAACGACGGAGCGGCGGCGTGTCTGCTGAAACCCCTCACCGCCACACGGCTGTTACCTGCGTTGACCGAATATTGCCGTCTGACGCATCAGTCCCTGCCGCTGGAAAACGACGAACATAAGCTGCCGATGACGGTGATGGCCGTGGACGACAACCCGGCGAACCTGAAGCTGATTGGCGTGCTGCTTGAGGATCAGGTTCAGCATGTTGAGCTGTGTACCAGCGGCGCCGAAGCCGTGGAACAAGCCAAACAGATGCAGTTCGACCTGATCCTGATGGATATTCAGATGCCGGGCATGGATGGCATCCGCGCCTGCGAGTTGATTCGCCAGCTTCCGCACCAGCAGCAGACGCCGGTGATTGCCGTGACGGCGCACGCGATGGCGGGGCAAAAGGAGAAACTGCTGGGTGCGGGCATGAACGATTATCTGGCGAAACCGATCGACGAAGAGAAGCTGCACAGCCTGCTGCTGCGCTACAAGCCGGGGCACATTGGCGGGACATACACCATTACAGCTGAATCGCCGGAGATCAGCGTTAACCAGAATGCCACGTTTGACTGGCAACTGGCGCTGCGCCAGGCGGCGGGCAAACCGGATCTGGCCCGCGATATGCTGCAAATGCTGGTGGACTTCCTGCCTGAGATCCGTAACAAGGTTGAAGAACAGCTGGTGGGTGAAAACCCCGAAGGACTGCTGGAAGCCATTCATAAACTGCATGGCAGCTGCGGCTACAGCGGCGTACCGCGGTTGAAAAATCTCTGCCAGTTGCTTGAACAGCAGCTCCGCGCGGGTACGCCAGAATCCGACCTCGAACCGGAGTTCCTGGAGCTGCTGGACGAGATGGACAACGTGACGCGGGAAGCAATGAAGGTGTTGGGGAGCTAAGACAAAAGCCCGGTGGCGCTTCGCTTACCGGGCTTACAGGAGCACGAACGTTAACGCGACATCCCCCGCCCCATCTTTATCACCGCTGCAATATTCCTTGCGGCCATCTGTACATTCTGTTGCGCATTTTCCAGCGCATCCTCCAGCGAGCAGATGGTGTAAATCACGCTGAATACGGCATCCAGTCCGTGCTCATGCACCACGCCAACATCCGCCGTCAGGCTGCCGGCAATGCCGATAACCGGCTTGTTATAGCGTTTCGCAACTCTCGCCACGCCAACGGGCACTTTGCCGTGGATCGTCTGGCTGTCGATACGCCCTTCGCCCGTGATCACCAGATCGGCGTCCGCGACCTGTTCATCAAGATGCAGGGCATCGGTGACAATCTCAATCCCCTGACGGAGCTGTGCGCCGCAAAATGCATACAGCGCCGCCCCCATTCCGCCAGCCGCACCGCCGCCCGCCAGGTTTAAGACGTCAATATCCAGATCCCGGGCGATAATTTTTGCGTAATGCGCCAGCGCGTTGTCCAGCGTCCTGACCATCTCCGGCGTCGCCCCTTTCTGCGGACCAAATACCGCAGAAGCGCCAGCTTCGCCGATCAGGGGGTTGGTCACATCGCAGGCCACTTCAATTCGACAGTCTGCCAGCCGCTTATCCAGCCCGCTAAGATCGATATGCGCAAGGCTTGCCAGTTCGCCGCCGCCCGGCCCTACGGGCTGCGCTTTCGCATCCAGCAGTTTTACGCCCAGCGCCTGCACCATGCCTGCGCCACCGTCATTGGTCGCGCTGCCTCCAATGCCAATAATGATATGCTTAACGCCCGCATCCAGCGCATGACGGATCAGTTCCCCGGTTCCCCAGGAGGTGGTGATTAACGGGTTACGCTTTGCCGGAGCAACAAGCTCCAGACCGCTCGCTGCCGCCATCTCGATAAAGGCGCTTTTCCCGTCTCCGGATAACCCGAAAAACCCTTCCACGCGTTCACCCAAAGGCCCGGTAATGGGAACATGGACAAGACGCCCATGCGTGGCTGCCACCATCGCTTCCACCGTCCCTTCGCCACCATCGGCAACCGGTAATTTGACATAGTCCGCTGACGGGAAAATGTCGCGAAAACCGACCTCTATCGCTGTCGCCACCTCCAGCGCGCTCAAGCTTTCCTTATACGAGTCCGGAGCGATAACAATTTTCATAAGCCATCCTTACGCATGTTAGTTACGTTAAGCATACACCACGTAAGGGACCACTCATGGGAGCGGTCCCAATGCGCTTATCGTACCATGCACGGACGTTTATTGTCGAATGTCCACTCTGGGATCAGGTATTGCATCGCCAGCGCGTCATCACGCGCCCCCAGGCCGTGTTTCTGGTACAGCTCATGCGCTTTCATGACCTGGTCCATATCCAGCTCTACGCCCAGACCCGGCGTAGCAGGAACCTGTACCATACCGCCTTTGATTTCAAACGGCTGTTTGGTCAGGCGCTGGTTGCCCTCCTGCCAGATCCAGTGGGTGTCGATGGCGGTAATGTTGCCCGGCGCGGCAGCCGCCACGTGGGTGAACATCGCCAGCGAGATGTCGAAGTGGTTGTTGGAGTGCGAGCCCCAGGTCAGGCCGAACTCATGGCACATCTGCGCCACGCGAACCGAGCCCTGCATCGTCCAGAAGTGCGGGTCTGCCAGCGGAATGTCCACCGATTGCAGCGAGAGCGTGTGCCCCATCTGACGCCAGTCGGTCGCGATCATGTTGGTGGCGGTTGGCAGCCCGGTGGCGCGACGGAACTCCGCCATCACTTCACGTCCGGAGAACCCCTGCTCTGCACCGCACGGATCTTCCGCATAGGCCAGCACGCCTTTAAGCTGCTTACCGATTTTTATCGCCTCATCAAGCGACCAGGCACCGTTCGGATCCAGCGTGACGCGCGCCTGCGGGAAGCGCTTCGCCAGCGCGGCGATCGCCTCTGCTTCTTCTTCACCCGCCAGTACACCGCCTTTCAGCTTGAAGTCATTAAAGCCATATTTTTCATACGCGGCTTCCGCCAGGCGCACTACCGCGTCCGGGGTCATCGCTTCATCGTGACGCACACGATACCAGTCGCATTTTTCGTCCGGCTGGCTCTGGTACGGCAGCGGGGTGAGTTTGCGGTTGCCGATAAAGAACAGGTAGCCGAGCATTTCCACTTCGCTGCGCTGTTGGCCGTCGCCCAGCAGGGAGGCGACATTGACGCCAAGATGCTGGCCCAGCAGATCCAGCATCGCGGCTTCAATGCCCGTGACCACATGGATAGTGGTGCGCAGATCAAACGTTTGCAGACCACGGCCACCCGCATCACGATCGGCAAAGGTCGTACGCACGCGAGTCAGCACATTTTTGTACTCGCCCAGCGTTTTACCCACCACCCGCGGAATGGCGTCCTCCAGCGTTTTACGGATCTTCTCCCCGCCCGGGATTTCACCGACACCGGTATGCCCTGAGTTGTCCTTGATCACCACAATATTACGGGTGAAGAACGGCGCATGGGCGCCGCTCAGGTTCATCAGCATGCTGTCATGTCCCGCGACAGGAATGATCTGCATGGAGGTGACTACAGGGGTAGAAAATGTGCTCATCGTTCGATCCTTTTATCAGTGACGTCCAAATACAGGGCGCTTACGGTCAAATGTCCAGCCGGGGATAAGGTACTGCATCGGGCCTGCGTCGTTGCGCGCGCCGCCCGGCAGTTTTTTATACGCTTCATGCGCCTTGTGGATCTGATCCCAGTCAAGCTCCACGCCCAGCCCCGGCGCATCCGGTACGGCAATTGTGCCGTTTTTGATTTCAAGTGGATTTTTGGTCAGGCGCGCTTCGCCTTCCTGCCAGATCCAGTGCGTATCGATGGCGGTCGGGTTGCCCGGCGCCGCCGCGCCAACGTGGGTAAACATCGCCAGCGAAATGTCGAAATGGTTATTGGAGTGGCAGCCCCAGGTGAGCCCCCAGTCATCGCACAGCTGCGCCACGCGCACCGCGCCGGAAAGGGTCCAGAAGTGCGGGTCCGCCAGCGGTATGTCCACCGCATTCAGCATCACCGCATGGCCCATTTCACGCCAGTTGGTGGCGATCATGTTGGTCGCAACCGCCAGTCCGGTAGCGCGGCGGAATTCGGCCATCACCTCGCGGCCAGAAAATCCCTGCTCGGCGCCGCACGGATCTTCCGCGTAGGTCAGCACGTCGCCCAGCCCTTTGCACAGCGCGATAGCTTCATCCAGCAGCCAGGCGCCGTTCGGATCGACGGTGATGCGTGCCTCCGGGAAGCGTTTTTTCAACGCGCGCACGCTTTCAATCTCCTGCTCGCCCGGCAGAACGCCGCCTTTCAGCTTGAAGTCTTTAAAGCCGTAGCGATCCTGCGCCGCCTCTGCCAGGCATACCACCGCTTCGCCAGAGAGCGCCTCCTGATGACGCAGGTGATACCACGCGTGGCTGCCCGGCGAGCGTTCCAGATACGGCAGATCGGTTTTCGTCCGGTCGCCAACGTAGAACAGATAGCCCAGCACCGTTACCGCATCACGCTGTTTGCCTGGCCCCAGCAGTTCGCAGACCGGCACGTTCAGCGCCTTGCCCAGTAAATCGAGGAGAGCCGCCTCCAGCGCCGCCACCGCGTTAACGCGCAGTTCAAACGTCCAGGCGCCTTTGCCGAAGGTATCAAAATCCGCCGACTGGTTGCCCTTATGCACCCGCTGAACCACCTTGTTCAGGCGGGCGACCTCCTGCCCAACCACCTGCGGGATGGCGTCGACCAGCGTCTGGTAAATCACCTCTCCGCCAGGCGCTTCCCCGACGCCAGTGTTCCCTGCGCTGTCGGTCAGCACCACAATATTGCGGGTGAACCAGGCGTTATGCGCGCCACCAATGTTGAGCAGCATGCTGTCCTGCCCCGCCACCGGAATGACCTTCATCTCCGTCACGATCGGGCTTGATTGCGTTGTCATCATCCGCGCTCCCCAACAGGTTTTAGTTCGATTCGTTTGATGTCACCCACCAGCACCAGATAACTGAGTACCGCCACCAGCGCATGGACGCCTACATAAATCAGCGCGCCGTTGAAGGAGCCGGTGGTGCCGACGATGTAACCGATAGCGATTGGGGTGACAATGCCGGAAATGTTGCCAAACATGTTGAACAGACCGCCGCTCAGGCCGCTGATCTCTTTCGGCGCGGTATCTGCCATCACCGCCCAGCCCAGTGCGCCAATGCCTTTACCGAAGAAGGCCATCGCCATAAAGCCGATAATCATCCACTCCGCGCTGACGTAGTTACAGAACACCATGGTCATGGAGAGCAGCATGCCGAGCACGATTGGCGTTTTACGCGCAATATTCAGCGAACCGGTACGACGCATCAGCCAGTCGGAGATGACCCCGCCAAGCACCCCGCCCACGAAGCCACAGATGGCCGGCACGGAGGCGACAAACCCCGCCTTCAGAATCGACATCCCGCGCGCCTGCACCAGGTAAACCGGGAACCAGGTGATAAAGAAGTAGGTTAAGGCGTTAATGCAGTACTGGCCGAGATAGATACCGATCATCATCCGTGAGCCGACGAGCTGTTTGATCTGCCCCCATTTCTGGCTGAACGGAACTTTAGCTTTCTGGGTTTTCTGATCCATGTTGATCAGCGCCCCACCTTCAGCAATGTAGTCCAGCTCTTTCTTGTTCACGCCCGGATGCTGGTTTGGTTCGTGGATCACTTTCAGCCAGATGAAGCTGATGACGATCCCCAGCCCGCCCATGAAGAAGAAGACGTGCGACCAGCCCACCTCATGCGTCAGCCAGCCCATGATTGGCGCGAAAATAACCGTCGCAAAGTATTGCGCCGAGTTAAAGATGGCTACCGCCGTTCCCCTCTCCTGCGCCGGGAACCAGGCGGCCACAATACGGCTGTTGCCAGGGAACGATGGCGCTTCCGCTAAGCCCACCAGGAAGCGGAGGGTAAAGAGCGCAATGATAATGCCGAAGCCGCTGAAGATATCCACGAAGCCCTGTAACAGGGTAAACATCGACCAGATGAAAATGGACCAGAAATAGACCCGTTTTGAGCCAAAGCGGTCCAGCAGCCAGCCGCCAGGGATTTGGCCGATTACGTAGGCCCATGAAAATGCGGAGAAAACATAACCCATACCCACCGGATCAAGTCCGATGTCTTTTGCCATCTCAGAGCCGGCAATGGATAACGTGGCACGGTCGCCGTAGTTGAAAGAGGTGACGATAAACAGCATCACCACTATCCAGTAGCGGGCGTTGGTGCGCTTCTCAGCGCTGCTCGCCGCGTGGCTTAATGTACTCATTGTTGCACTCCTGAAACATAGCTTTCGCCTGGTTCATTCTGTACAGCACCTGTAGGGTAATCAGAATGAGAGATTTGTGTTTGGTTTTGGTACGGCCAGAAGCCGTTTTATAGTGACGGGAAAAGTATATGAAGGAGTGCCTCTTCACCTCACCGTGCAAAAACACAGTATTGAAGGGCGTGAGGGAGGTTGTTTAGGGCATAAGCCCAGAGGAGTGGAAGGTGGTTCACGGAAATGGCGTTGGGGCGGGGTGTAATGCCGGGTGGCGGCTACGCCTGACCCGGCCTACCATTGGTATAGCGCAGGGTTATTTAAGCAGCGTTGCCCAGTGCTCGACCCACGGGTTTGACTCGCTTTCTGGCTCAGGGTGTTCACCCGCATCAATCAGCAACATCTCTCCGACGCGCTGAGCGCTCTGTTCCTGCAACAGCGCGTCGAACTGTTTACCGCCGCCGCAGAAATTAGCGTAAGATCTATCGCCGAGGGCGATGATGCCATAGTGAACATCTGGCTGATAGCCGAGCTGGTCTTTAATGCCCTGGAAAAGCGGGACGATGCTGTCCGGCAGATCGCCCTGCCCGGTGGTGGAGGTCACCACCAGGATGTATTTATCTTTATACTTTTCCCAGTCCGCCAGCTCCGGATCTTCATAGACCGTTGCTTTATGGCCCTGGTTTACAAGGATTGCTTCCGCTTCCTCCGCCACCAGCAGCGAGTTGCCGTACATCGTGCCGACAAAAATGCCTACTTCAGCCATGCTTTGCTCCCGTAATTATTGCGCTTGCTGTTCATCCTGAACGTTGCCTGCGGCAAACTCAACCCTTTCATTTTCGGGGAGTTGTCCCAGCCAGCCAAACTGTGACAGCGCCTGCATCCAGACCTCGTCCAGCCCTGCGCGAATAGTCAGCGGTTCGCCGGTAAACGGGTGCGTCAGGCGTAGCTCGCTGGCGTGCAGCATCAGCCGGTTACAGCCAAAGTGCTCGGCCGCGCTGCGGTTCTGGCGCAGATCGCCGTGCTTGCTGTCGCCGATAATTGGGTGGCGCAGATGTGCAAGATGGCGGCGAAGCTGGTGCTTGCGCCCGGTTTTGGGCAAAAGCTCAACCAGACTGTATCGCGTGGTCGGAAATTTGCTGGTCGCCACCGGCAGTTCTGTGGTCGCCATACCGCGATAGTCGGTCACCGCAGGCTGCGGGCCTTTATCTTCGCGGGCAAATTTATCGGCGATTTTATCCAGTTCCTCCACCAGCGGATAATCAAGCGTGGCGGAATCCGTCAGCCAGCCACGCACGATGGCGTGGTAGCGCTTTTGCATCTGGTGCTGCTCAAACTGCTGCGAAAGCAGTCGACCCGCCTCACTGGAAAGCCCCATCAGCAGAACGCCAGAGGTTGGCCGATCCAGACGATGAGCAGTAAAGACGTGCTGACCGATCTGATCGCGCACGGTTTGCATGACCACCACTTTCTCATCGCGATCGAGCCAGCTACGGTGCACCAGCCAGCCGGACGGTTTATTCACCGCCACTAACCACTCATCCTGATAAAGGATCTCAAGCGTCATGCATCGTCACCGGCGAAAAGCGCATCGAGCTTTTCCAGCTCCACCAG
The DNA here is from genome assembly GCF_049238215.1 of Enterobacter cloacae complex sp. IR5441. NCBI lineage: Bacteria > Pseudomonadati > Pseudomonadota > Gammaproteobacteria > Enterobacterales > Enterobacteriaceae > Enterobacter > Enterobacter cloacae complex sp. IR5441. Next base: position 484,079 of record NZ_JBMKIA010000001.1, on the reverse strand, counting down.
CATCATGGCACGCGCCGGGTGGGTCGCTTCCAGCGCCATTTCGTAATAGGGAGAGACGGCAAAAGATGCGGGCAACGCGTGACCACCTTCCAGCAGCGCGTGCATACGCGGAATTAAGACCCACTGGAGCCACTCGAACGGGGCCAGCGTATCCAGACAAAACGGTTGGGTGCTGGCGAACGCGTCTGGCTGCGGCGCGTTATCCTGCCACAGCTGATGCTGGCGCATAAGGGCTTCGATGGCGTGCAACTGCGCACGAACGTTGTCATGATGCGACATATATACCTCAACTGAAAAACGGAATGGCGCGAAGCATAGCATTGCGGAAGACAGAAATAAAAAAAGGGAGCACTGTAAAAACAGTGCTCCCGGTTCGTTTCGCAGCATTCCAGCTACAATACGTGCTCCCTGCTCATCCGTGACAACTTTTCCTGATGCCCGAAGGCCTGGTCATCCCTTTACCTTTTGCTTCCTGCTCACATCGTCCTGATGTGTAGGTTTCATCCTGAAACGTCCTGGCCATCCTGACCCACCGACCATCCTGACCGGCTCTCGTTCTCCTTCCTGGAGGTGTCCCTTACGCATCCTGCGTGATCCACTTTGCTTCATCCTGAAGCCTTCCTGCGGCGTCATCCTGACGTGTCCCTGGTAAGAAACGCCATCATCCTGATGTTCGTTTCTCGTGTCGGCATCCTGTCGACACAGATAGAATCCGCTATTCTGCTTCGTCTTACAACCCACCTTGTAAGCAATGTAAGCCAGGCGAAACGGGGGATTTCCTTTCAGAAAAACACTAACCTGTTGAAAGAAAAGTTAATATTAATCTGAAATTCCTAAGGCAACGCTAACTGTTTCGGCGATGTCTCACAGAGCGTGTAAGAGATCTCTCACACGTCCAGTAGCATCATGGATTACAGAAGCGGCTCAATTTGGGTAAGAAAATCCGCAAGTGAAGGCGCGAGAACGTCGCGATTGCGGGTGCCGAGCGTCTCTTTGATGACCTCGCCAGACAGGTTGCAGACAGAAATGACGTCCATTTCACCGTCGAGCGTCGCAATAAAAAGAGTCGGAGAGAGCTTAAGGCGTTTTTGCGTGACCAGGTGACCAATGAGGTTTTCCTGAACGCGTTGCAGATCGTCTTCGCTCCAGGTTTGCAGCAGCGTCAACGGCTGTCCTGCAAAACATGCAGTCATATCCCCGGCAAACTGCGTGGTATAAAATGCATGAAGCGCAGGTTGTATCACAATGTCCATCGCGCGTTCAACCGCATTTACATTCTGCTCGCCCGTGAACGGTTTCGGTTGCCAGATAACGTAACCATCCTGCGAAGCGATAATGCACGGTGACGGCACGCCATATAAGTCAGTACTTTGCGGCCACGTCCCCCGCTTTTCATGCCAGGTATCGCAATAGCGGGTCGTGAAGGACGTCAGGGCATTTGCAGTTTCGATATCCACCGATTTCTCTCTTCTTGTAAGACAGGATAAACTCAGCCCATAAGTGTACCTGTAAAGTGGCTATGAAACATGTCTTACGAAAATCATCAGGCGTTAACGGGCTTAACGCTAGGTAAATCGACCGATTACCGCGACACCTACGATGCAAGCCTGTTGCAGGGCGTGCCGCGCAGTCTGAACCGCGATCCGCTCGGGCTGCACGCTGACGCGCTGCCGTTTGTCGGCGGCGACATCTGGACGCTGTACGAACTCTCCTGGCTGAATGCGCGCGGTCTGCCGCAGGTGGCCGTGGGCCACGTCGAGCTGGATTACGCCAGCGTAAACCTGGTCGAATCCAAGAGCTTTAAGCTCTATCTCAACAGCTTTAACCAGACCAAATTCAACAGCTGGGACGAGGTGCAACAGACGCTTGAACGTGATTTAAGCGCGTGCGCGCAGGGGAACGTAACCGTCTCGTTATACCGTCTGCATGAGCTGGAAGGACAGCCTGTCGCCCATTTCCACGGCACCTGCATCGACGATCAGGACATTGAGGTGGAAAGCTATGAATTTAGCACCGACTACCTGGAAAACGCGGCGGGCGGAAAAGTGGTCAACGAGACGCTGGTCAGCCATCTGCTGAAATCCAACTGCCTTATCACCCATCAGCCGGACTGGGGCTCGGTACAGATCCAGTACCGCGGCCCGCAGATTGACCGTGAAAAGCTGCTGCGTTACCTGGTGTCATTCCGTCATCACAACGAATTCCACGAGCAGTGCGTGGAGCGCATCTTCAACGACATCCAGCGTTTCTGCCAGCCCGAAAAGCTGAGCGTTTACGCCCGCTACACCCGTCGCGGCGGCCTGGATATCAATCCGTGGCGCACCAATACCGATTTTGTGCCTGCCACCGGACGGCTGGTGCGCCAGTAAGATAAATATTTTCACAATATGCGGGCGGTATTCCGCCCGAAGTGTTGTGAAACGTCATAAGCCAGGGCTATTGTAATCAACAGGGAAAGACGATAATCGTCCCATAAGGAGCTTACTTGATTACACATATTAGCCCGCTTGGCTCTATGGATATGTTGTCGCAGCTGGAAGTGGACATGCTTAAACGCACCGCCAGTAGCGACCTGTATCAACTGTTTCGTAACTGTTCACTTGCCGTACTGAACTCCGGAAGCCTGACCGACAACAGTAAAGAGCTGCTGTCCCGCTTCGAAAGTTTTGATATCAACGTGCTGCGCCGCGAGCGCGGGGTGAAACTGGAAGTGATCAACCCGCCGGAAGACGCTTTTGTCGACGGGCGTATTATTCGCTCACTTCAGGCCAACCTGTTTGCCGTGCTGCGCGACATTCTGTTTGTTAACGGACAGATCAGCAACGCCGGACGTTTCCAGCATCTTGACCTGGAAAGTTCCGTTCATATCACCAACCTGGTCTTCTCCATTCTGCGTAACGCCCGCGCCCTGCACGTGGGCGAAGCGCCGAACATGGTCGTCTGCTGGGGTGGTCACTCTATTAACGAAACCGAATACCTGTATGCCCGCCGCGTGGGGACGCAGCTCGGCCTGCGCGAACTGAATATCTGTACCGGTTGCGGTCCTGGCGCGATGGAAGCACCAATGAAAGGCGCGGCAGTAGGTCACGCGCAGCAACGCTATAAAGAAGGCCGTTTTATCGGCATGACCGAGCCGTCGATCATCGCCGCTGAGCCGCCTAACCCGCTGGTTAACGAACTGATTATTATGCCGGATATCGAAAAACGTCTTGAGGCGTTTGTCCGTATCGCGCACGGCATTATTATCTTCCCGGGCGGCGTAGGTACGGCGGAAGAGCTGCTTTATCTGCTCGGGATCCTGATGAACCCGGCCAACAAAGATCAGGTTCTGCCGCTGATCCTGACCGGCCCGAAAGAGAGCGCCGACTACTTCCGCGTGCTGGACGAGTTTATCGTGCATACGCTGGGCGAAGACGCGCGCCGTCACTACCGCATTATTATTGACGATGCCGCAGAAGTGGCCCGTCAGATGAAAAAAGCGATGCCGCTGGTGAAAGAGAATCGTCGTGATACCGGGGATGCCTACAGCTTTAACTGGTCCATCCGTATCGCACCGGATCTTCAGATCCCCTTCGAGCCGTCGCATGAGAACATGGCGAACCTCAAACTCTATCCGGATCAGCCGGTGGAAGTGCTGGCTGCCGACCTGCGTCGCGCCTTCTCTGGCATCGTGGCGGGGAACGTGAAAGAGGTGGGGATACGCGCAATTGAAGAGTTTGGCCCGTATAAGATCCACGGTGATCCGGAGATGATGCGCCGCATGGATGATATGTTGCAGGGCTTTGTCGCTCAGCACCGCATGAAGCTTCCAGGCTCTGCCTATATTCCGTGTTACGAAATCATCAAGTAAAGCGACATTCCTCTCCTCTCAAGCCGGATCGTCATCCGGCTTTTTTATTCGTGTTGCAATTCATAGCGATCTTCAATGTTATTAACAAATCTGACGCTTGCGCAAACGATTACCTCGTTTTTGAAACCGTAAATAATCAGTCTTAATCGAAATTACCCGCCAGAAAATCCTAAAATCCCATTTCTTTACAGCGAAAGACACCTATCTCGCGGGTCGACCTTTTCGAAAACATGTCGTTAATGGTAGCCTTCGCGCCCGTAAATTCTCTTTGATGTTTTTTTAACAGATAAATGGTCTAAAGATACCCACATCACAAGTGGATTATTGCATTTGGGATCGCGATCACTGATAGATTCATAACTAGAATGTATCTTTCCGCCCGCCAATAGTTACGGGCAAAAATTATTAAAAAACCGTCACTGAACGAATTTCATATTACCGTCAGGCGCTTTTTCATCGGATTTGACTAAAAACCTGACAATTTGCTTCCTCCAGGAGATACAGATGGAAACCACTCAAACCAGCACCGTTGCTTCGATTGAATCCCGAAGCGGTTGGCGCAAAACGGATACCATGTGGATGCTTGGCCTGTACGGCACAGCAATCGGCGCTGGTGTACTGTTCCTTCCTATCAACGCAGGTGTCGGCGGTATGATCCCGCTGATCATCATGGCCCTCATCGCCTTCCCGATGACCTTCTTTGCGCACCGAGGCCTGACCCGCTTCGTGCTGTCCGGTAAAAACCCGGGCGAAGACATCACTGAAGTCGTCGAAGAACACTTCGGCGTCGGCGCAGGTAAGCTGATTACCCTGCTCTACTTCTTCGCGATTTACCCGATTCTGCTGGTGTACAGCGTTGCTATCACCAACACCGTAGAAAGCTTTATGATGCACCAGCTTCAGATGACCCCGCCGCCGCGTGCGATTCTGTCCCTGATCCTGATCGTCGGTATGATGACCATCGTGCGCTTCGGCGAGCAGATGATTGTGAAAGCGATGAGCGTGCTGGTGTTCCCGTTTGTTGCGGCTCTGATGGTGCTGGCTCTGTACCTGATCCCACAGTGGAACGGCGCTGCGCTGGAAACCCTGTCTCTGAGCAGCGCATCCACGACCGGCAACGGTCTGCTGCTGACCCTGTGGCTGGCGATCCCGGTGATGGTGTTCTCCTTCAACCACTCGCCAATCATCTCTTCCTTCGCAGTAGCGAAGCGTGAAGAGTACGGAAATGGCGCAGAGAAGAAGTGCTCCAGCATCCTGGCTCGCGCGCACATCATGATGGTACTGACCGTAATGTTCTTCGTGTTCAGCTGCGTGCTGAGCCTCTCCCCGGCGGATCTGGCGGCGGCGAAAGAGCAGAACATCTCTATTCTGTCTTACCTGGCAAACCACTTTAACGCACCGCTGATTGCGTGGATGGCGCCGATCATCGCAATTATCGCCATCACCAAATCCTTCCTGGGCCACTACCTGGGCGCACGTGAAGGCTTCAACGGCATGGTGATTAAATCTCTGCGTGGTAAAGGCAAGACCATTGAAATCAACCGTCTGAACAAAATCACTGCGCTGTTCATGCTGGTGACCACCTGGGCGGTAGCCACCCTGAACCCAAGCATTCTGGGCATGATTGAAACCCTGGGCGGCCCGATTATCGCGATGATCCTGTTCCTGATGCCGATGTACGCGATTCAGAAAGTGCCTGCGATGCGTAAATACAGCGGCCATATCAGCAACGTGTTCGTTGTTGTGATGGGCCTGATTGCCATCTCCGCTATTTTCTACTCGCTGTTCAGCTAATACCTCCTGCGCC